>JAFEBR010000725.1 GCA_018242565.1 Planctomycetota bacterium
CTCGAGGTGGCCCGTCACCTGGTGGGCAAATCGATACAAGTCGTGACGAATTCAGTCCCCGTGGTCAACCTGCTCGCGAATCAACCGCAGATCGAGCTGGTGGTCATCGGCGGATACGTGTACCCCAAAACCGGGGTGGCTCTGGGACCGATGGCGACGGCGGCCCTGGCGGGAGTCAATGTCCGGCGCCTGATTATGAGTGTGGGCGGGATTAACGAACGGGGACTGTACAACAGCAACACCCTTTTGGCCGAGACCGAACGGGCGATGCTGGCGACGACCGAACAAGTCATCGTCGTCGCCGACAGCAGCAAGTTCGGACATCGTGCCCTGGCCCATTTATGTGGGCTTGAAAAAGTTCATCGTGTCGTAGTCGATTCGGGGATCTCCACGGAATGGAGAGATCTCCTGGCAAACGCAGGGATTGCGTTGACGATTGCAGAGGTTTGACCGAATGTCACAAATCGCCATGCCCGTAGCGTACTCCAAAGGCGACGTCGAACGTGTGGTTCGCGACGTCCTGTTGAAACATTTAACCCGCGGCCAGACAGCCGAGCGGCCGAAACCGAATCCGCTGGTCGTCAACATTTCCGCGCGGCACGTGCACCTGTCGCAGGCGCACCTCGAAGTGCTGTTCGGCGCCGGTGCCCAGCTCGAGGTCCAGAAAGACCTGTACCAGGAAGGCTACTTCGCCGCCAAACAGACGGTGGCCGTCGTCGGCCCCCGACGCCGCATGCTGCCCGATGTCCGCGTGCTCGGCCCGTGCCGAGGCGACACCCAGGTCGAACTGGCGTTCACCGACGGCATCTCGCTGGGCATCGACCTGCCGGTCCGCATCAGTGGCAATATCGCCGGCACCCCCGGGTGCGTGCTCGTCGGCCCTAAAGGGGTCGTCGAACTGCAGCAGGGCGTGATTCGCGCCGAACGGCATGTCCACATGGGTCCGGCCGACCTCGAATACTACGGCGTCAAAAATGGCGACCGCGTCAATCTGCGTATCGAGTCCCCCGGCTGTTCGACCACCTTCGAAGGTCTGGTCGTGCGGGCGGGCGACAAGATCAAGCTGGAAGTTCACCTCGATACAGACGAAGGCAACGCGGCCAATCTTGAGCGGGCAACGAAGGTTGAACTGCTCAAGCCCGAACCGTGTGCCTGCAAGCACAAATAAAACCGGCGTACACACGTCGGAAAAAGAATCAGCGCGGCGCTGTGCTGCCTGAAACGGTTGTTGTCGGAAGGTTTCTTACTCTGGAGACTGCAAACATGGCAAAAACTTTAGAAGCGTTGGGAATGGTGGAAACGAAGGGGCTCGTGGCCCTGATTGAAGCATCGGATGCGATGCTGAAGTCGGCCAACGTGCAACTGGCCGGTTGGGAAAAGGTCGGCAGCGGTCTGGTGACCGTGTTTGTCGTCGGTGACGTCGCCGCGGTGAAAGCCGCCGTCGATGCCGGCGCCAGTGCCGCCAGCAAGATCGGTGAAGTCGTCAGCGTGCAGGTCATTCCCCGGCCGCACGAAGAACTGTCCGGTGTTCTGCCCAAAGCGGGTAAGACCTCTGGCGCCGCCGGCTAAGCAGAGTCGCATCGGTCAGACAGGTTTCATCTCCGTATGAGTTCCTCGTCGTGATCGGCCCGCACTTTCGCCTTGGCCCCGTTACTCATTCGTTTGTCTACACACACTTGTAATCACACAGACAGCAGATCATGAACGAAGCGATTGGATTGATTGAAACCAAAGGGCTCGTGGCCCAGATTGAAGCCGCCGATGCCATGCTCAAGGCAGCGAACATTTCGCTCGTCGGCCAGATTCAGATCGGCGGCGCGTACATCACGACCGTGGTGCGCGGCGACGTCGGTTCTGTTCGGGCCGCCGTCGATGCCGGTGCCCAGGTGGCCAAGTCGGTTGGCGAACTGGTCAGTGCCCATGTGATCGCCCGGCCGGAAAAGGGCGTGCTTGAGGCTTTTTTCAAGAAGTAGTCGACGCCCGGCAGCCGCGCCGGGACCAAGTCGATGCGCCGACTCTCCCACCGGCTGACCGTCGCGTCATTGCGCACGGATTGCACACCATGAAAGTCTTAGTCGCCAACCTGGGTTCGACGAGCTTCAAGTATCGTCTGTTCGATCTTCCGGCCGAAACACAACTGGCCCGAGGCGGTATTGACCGCATCGGCCAGCCGGCAAGTGCCTGTTTCGTCGAGATCGCTGGACATCGCGAAGAATCGACCCAGCCCATTCCTGACCACGCCGCTGCGGTTCGCATTTGCCTCGAGCAATTGATGCACCCGCAATGGGGTTGCCTGAAATCGGTCGCTGAAGTCTCGGCGATTGGTTTCAAAGCAGTCTTCGCCGGCAACATGTCAGGCATCCGGATTGTCGACGAACGTCTGCTCGCGAAGATGGAGGAGTTGGCAGACATCGCTCCGGCGCACAACCCGATGTACGCGAAAGCGATGCGGCAACTGCGATCGGCATTTCCGGAGATTCCGCTCGTGGCCTCGCTGGAAACAGCCTTCCACGAAACGATCCCGGAAGCCATCCGCTGTTACGCCGTGCCGTATGAATGGAAGACCGATTACGAAGTCTGTCGCTGGGGTTTCCACGGCGCCAGTCATCGATACCTCGGAACACGGATGTCGCAACTGCTGGGACGGAACGACCTGCGGGTGATCACCTGCCACCTGGGTGGCAGTAACTCACTGTGCGCAATCAAGGATGGCAAGTCGCAGGCAAACAGCCTGGGGATGAGTCCCCAGACCGGATTGCCTCATAACAACCGAGTCGGGGATTTCGATCCGTTCGCACTCCCCGTCTTGATGCGGGCGACCGGGAAGAGCCTGGAGCAACTGCTGCAGGACCTTTCGAACAAGAGCGGCTTACTGGGTCTGAGTGGATTGAGCCAGGATGTGCGAG
>JAFEBR010000726.1 GCA_018242565.1 Planctomycetota bacterium
GGCCGCGGCTTTGACTCTGGTGAATGCCGCCGGTGGTTCCGGAACATTCAGCACCATCACCGATAACCAGGACGGTACCTACACGGCTCTGTTTACGGGCACGACGGCCGGTACCAATGCGATTAAGGGTTCACTGAATGGCGGTGGGCTGACTTCGGTGGCCCCCAGCGTCCTGGTCACGCCCGGTGCTCCCAGCCTCTTGAAGTCGGTCGTAACCCTCTCGTCCGCAACGGTCGTAGCGGGCAATTCGGTGACCGCGACGCTGCAACTTGCGGACGCCGCGGGTAACAAACTGACGACGGGTGGCCAGACGGTCGCGTTCCTCCTCGGCAGCCCCAATGGGGGCCAGGGAACGTTCGGCACGGTGACAGACAATCTGAACGGAACATATACCACCAAGTTCACGGGTTCGACCGCCGGTGCGAATACGATTACAGCCACCATCGGCGGACAGACACTGACGTCTGGGGCCCCCTCGATTTCCGTGGCCGTGGGGTCTGTCAGCCTGGCCAGTTCGACGATTGCCATCGCGTCCGCGAAGATTACGTCGGGGACCACAACGACGGTCACGCTGCAGGCGCGCGATTCCGTGGGCAACAAACTGGCCACGGGAGGTTTGACGGTGACCTTCGGTCTGGGTGGCAATTCCGGTGCTCTGGGAACCTTTGGTGCCGTGACAGACAACAAAAACGGCACCTACACGGCTGTGTTCACCGGCACGATTGCCGGAACGAATACCATTTCGGCCAAGATCGGCGGACAACCTGTCACGTCAGCCGGTCCGAGTTTCACCGTGACTCCCGGGGCAGTCAGCCTGGCAAAATCGGCGGTGACATTGTCATCCGGCAGCGTCACTTCCGGGTCAACCATTACGGCCCTGATGCAGGCTTATGATGCCGCCGGCAATAAGCTGACCACCGGCGGCTCTACCGTCGTCTTCAGCCTCGGCGCGAATGCCGGCGCGAGCGGCACGTTCGGGGCGGTCAAAGACAATCTCGATGGCACTTACACTTCAGTGTTCACCGGAGTTCTGGCAGGAACTAACACGATAAAGCCACACTGGGTGGCAAGGCATTGACCTCGGTGGCTCCGACGGTACAGGTACTACCCGGTGCGTTCAGTCTGGCGAAGTCCACCATTTCCGTTTCCGCGCCGACATTCGCGTCAGGTACTGGAATCACCGTCACCCTGCAGGCTGCCGATGCCGTCGGCAACAAGCTCACAACCGGCGGGTTGACTGTCGGATTCGGCCTGGGAAGCGTGAATGGCGGCCAGGGTAAATTTTCGGCTGTCACGGACAAGCAAAACGGCACGTACACCGCGACGCTGACGGGCACCACCGCGGGGAACAACACCGTCACCGCCACGATCGGCGGCCAGGCAGTTACATCGACAACGCCTGCCATTTCGGTCACGGTCGGCGCGGCCAGCGTGGCGACCTCGCTGGTCACGTTATCGTCGGGTAATGTCACGTCGGGCAATTCCATCACGGTGAAATTGCAGGCCTTCGATGGCGCTGGCAACAAAGTGACCACGGGCGGACTGGGAGTCACCTTCAGCGTCGGCAGCCAGGTCGGTGCCCAGGGGACGTTCAGCGCCGTCACGGACAACAAAAATGGCACCTACACCGCGACGTTTACCGGAACCCTGATGGGCACTAACACCATCACGGCCAAGATTGGAGCGGCCCCTCTGACCTCGGTGGTTCCGACGATTACTGTGGGCCTGGGGGCCCTGAGCCTCGCCAAATCGTATGTGAGCCTGTCTGCTCCAGCGGTTGCTGTGGGCAGCGTCCTCACGGTCACATTGCAGGCGACCGACGCCGCGGGCAATAAGTTCTCCACCGGCGGTCTGAATGTGGCGTTTGCCCTGGGCAGCGCCAATGGCGGTCAGGGCCTCTTCATCAGCACGGTGAACGACAACAATGACGGCACCTATTCGGCGATCTTCGCCGGCACAACCGTCGGCACCAACACGGTCACGTCAACCATAGGCGGCGTGGCCGTGACCTCGCCTGCACCGACCTTGAACATCACTGCCGGGGCGCCCAGCCTGGCTAATTCCATCGTTACGCTCTCGGCCCCCACCGTCGCTTCCGGTAGTGCGGTCACCGCCACACTGCAAACCGTCGACTCGCTGGGCAATCTGATCAAGATCGGGGGAGCACAGGTGCAGTTCAACCTGGGTGGCGGCAATGGTCAAGGTACGTTTGGGACAGTGAAAGACAACGGCAATGGAACGTATACGGCGACCCTGACGGGCACGACCGCCGGCGTGAACACCGTGACGGCGACGATCGGCAATCAACCGATCACAACTCCCGCCCCGTCCATTACCGTTACCGCCGGTCCCGCCAGCCTGGCAAACTCGTTTGTGACACTCTCCTCGCAGACCGTGGTGGCAGGCAATACCGTAACGGCCCTGCTGCAGACCTTTGACGGATCTGGCAACCAGATCAAAACCGGCGGACTGACCGTGGTATTTACCATGGGGAGCGCCGGCGGCGCCCAGGGAACTTTCAGCGCGACTAAAGACAATGGCAACGGCACCTACACGGCCACGTTTTCGGGAACCACGGCCGGTGTCAACACCATCACGGCGAAAATCGCTAATGTAACGCTGACGTCTTCAGCCCCGTCGATTACAGTGACCCCCGGTGCGATGAGCCTGGCCACAACCGGCGTCAGCCTGTCGTCGTCATCCATCCCGACGGGCAGTTCGGTCACAGCCACCGTGCAGGCCAAAGACGCGTTTGGCAACAAGATCAGCACGGGTGGTTCCACGGTGGCTCTGTTGCTGGGCAGCGTCAGTGGCGGCCAGGTGACAATCGGTCCCGTGACGGACAACAACAATGGTACCTACACCGCCTCGGTAACGGGCACCACGATGGGAACCAACTCGTTGAAAGCCACGGTCGGCGGTCAGGCGGTCACTTCCGCACCCGCCGCCTTCACGGTCACGCCCAGCGTCTCCAAATCGTTTGTGACGCTCTCGGCAGGCACACTCGCTTCCGGCAGCGCCATCACGATCACCTTGACGGCGACCGATGGGGCCGGAACAAAGCTCAAGACGGGAGGCGACATCGTCGTCTTCACACTCGGAAGTCCCAACGGAGGCAAGGGCAGCTTCGGTGCGGTAACCGATAACAAGAACGGCACGTATACCGCGACATTCACCGGAACGATTGCCGGCGCCAACACGATCACCGCCACAATTGACGGTCAGGCCCTGACTTCGACGGCCCCGACCGTCACGATCACCCCCGGTCCTCTCAGTCTGGCGAAGTCGACGGTCACCCTGGCCTATGCGAGTGTCGTCGGAAATGGCGGCACCAATCAGGTGAAATTCCAGGCCGCCGACGCGGCGGGAAACAAGCTGACGACAGGTGGCGCGGCGGTGAGTTTTGCCCTGGGGAGCTCGTCAGGCGGCAAGGGCACCTTCAGTGCTGTGACCGACAATAATGACGGGACCTATTCGGCGACCTTCACGGCTGGTGCTTCAGGGACCAATACGATTGTCGGAAAAGTCGGTGCCTCTGCCCTGACGTCGGCGGCCCCGACCATCACGATCACGGCAGCCGCCAGTCTGAATCTGTCGAAGGTCCTGCTCTCTGCGGGAACAGTCGCGCTGGGCAATACCATCACGGTCACATTGCAGACGAAAGACGGCGCCGGAAATAATCTGACGGCTGGCGGACTGAACGTCACGTTTACCCTGGCCAGCCCGAATGGCGGCCAAGGCACACTGGGGACTGTGGTAGATAATCACGACGGGACTTACACCGTTTCGTTCCTGGCAACGGCTAAGGGATCCAATAACATCCGCGGGTTTATTGGCGGGGGATTGGTGACCTCCGGTGCTCCCATCATCACTATCATTTGATTGTCTCCGGCCCAAATTCAAAAACCCCTCTGACTGATGCCGCCCCCGGTATCGCGTGACTTTCCTTATGAAAATCACGCGGCCAGTGGGGCGGCTTTTTTGTTGTCGGCGTGACATTTTCGGCCATTGCGGGCTACCATCTGCAGCACGCGGTTTCGATCCTGTCGCAGATTCCCCTCTGCGCGACTCGCAACACAAATTCATTGTTCTCAACCCGCTCCGATAAGGCAGACACACATGCGACGTTTCCTGCACATTCATTGGTGGCACTGTCTGGCACTTGGCACCCTCGTCAGTATCGGGGCATCTGTTGATTCAACAATCCAGGCTGACGAACCCAACAAGATCATCGTGGCGGACGAAATGGTCCCCATGTCGGACGGGATCGAGCTCGCCACGACGGTCTACCGCCCGGTTGGGGAAGGACCATTCCCCACGATTGTCTCCCGGACCCCCTACAATAAAGACGGCCTTAAAAACGAGGCCCAACTCTTCAGTCGGAACGGCTATGCGTACGTGGCCCAGGACCTGCGCGGCCGATTCAAATCGAAGGGGCACCATGCAATCATTTTTCATAACGACGGATGGAACACTCCCCATGACGGGCATGACACCCTGAATTGGATCGCCAGTCAACCGTGGTGCAACGGGAAAATTGGCAGCACAGGTGGATCGGCTCTGGGAGTCACGCAAAACATGGCAGCTCCCGGTGCACCGGCAGCGCTTCGTGCGCAGCATGTCGCCGTGGCTTTTTCAGACATGTACAGCCAGGGGGCCTATCAGGGTGGAGCCTTTCGCACCGGCCTGCTCGAAAACTGGCTGAAGGCCACTGGCATGACCGATGTGAACCTGAAAACGTTCGTGGCTCATCCCCATTACGACGATTTCTGGAAAGAACTCAACGCCGAAACTCAGGCGAGTCGGGTGAACGCTCCGGGGGTGTACGTCGGTGGCTGGTACGATATTTTCCTGCAGGGGACCATCAATTCGTTCAACACGATTCAGGCGCAGGGCGGCCCCGCCGCCCGGGGTCGCTGTCGACTCGTCATTGCCCCCATCGGGCACGGAACGATGAACGAACTGAAATACCCGGCGAATTCGACCCAGGTGCCAGCCTGCACGAACAACTTGAAATGGTTTGACTACGTGCTCAAGGGCCAGGAAAACGGGGTGCAGGCTGAGAAGCCGGTGCATTATTACGTGATGGGGGATCCCACCGACCCGCAGGCACCCGGCAATCTGTGGCGTGCTGCCGATGCCTGGCCTCCGCCAGCCGAGACAACTCCGTTCTATCTGCACCCAGAAGGTGTGCTGTCCCCCAAGGCCCTTCAGTCTCCCCACAGTCAGACGTATCAGTACGACCCGGCGCATCCCGTACCGACAATCGGAGGAGCTGAACTCGCAGCCAATATCGGACCTCGTGACCAACGCACTCTGGAAACTCGGGACGATGTGCTGGTGTATTCCACCGAGGTGCTTGAGACTCCACTGGAAGTGACCGGAAGGATCAAGGCCCGCCTGTTTGTGTCGTCCGATTGTCCCGATACGGACTTCACGGTGAAGCTGACCGACGTATATCCCGACGGCCGGTCAATGCTTGTCACCGACGGCATTTTACGCGCCCGCTTCCGCGAATCATTCGCCAGTGAGAAGTTATTGACTCCCGATGAAGTCGTGGAGATTGAAGTCGACCTGTGGAGCACGTCTCTGGTCTTCAACAAAGGCCATCGCATCCGGGTTGCCATCTCGTCGTCCAATGCGCCCCGGTTTGACCCGAATCCCAACACCGGTCATCCCTTCCGGGCCGATCAGGAACTCCGCATCGCCAAGAATACCGTTTACTCGTCCGCGCAACGTCCGTCACGAATTGAACTACCGGTGCACCGCCCGGACTCTGCACGCTGACACTCAAACCAGCCAGCCCGGCCAAGCCTGCAACTTGGGTGCCCTGCTTCGTCAGCTCAGCACGTCGCGCACGATTTCGCCGTGGATGTCGGTCAGACGAAAATCTCGCCCTTGGTAGCGATAGGTCAGACGCGTGTGGTCGATGCCCAGCAGGTGCAGGATCGTCGCGTTCAAATCGTGAACATGTACAGGATTGTTCACGATGTTGTAGCAGTAGTCATCGGTCTCGCCATAAGTCGTGCCGGCTTTGATCCCCGCTCCGGCCAGGAACACGCTGAAACACCGAGGATGATGGTCACGTCCGTAATCGGTCGCGGTCAGCCCCCCTTGTGAGTAAATGGTACGACCAAACTCGCCTCCCCAGACGATCAGGGTGTCTTTCAACAGATCTCGCTGTTTGAGGTCCTTAATGAGTGCCGCGGTTGGCTGATCGGTGTCTTTGCACTGTCCGCGGATCGCGTTGGGCAAACCACCGTGGTGATCCCAGCCCATGTGGAACAACTGCACAAACCGAACATCGCGCTCTGCCAGTCGACGCGCCAGCAGGCAGTTCGCCGCGTAGGATCCGGGCCGCTTCACATCAGGCCCATAGGCTTCCAGCACATGCTCCGGCTCTTTCGAGAGATCGAGCAATTCGGGCACACTGGCCTGCATCCGGAACGCCATTTCATATTGCGAGATCCGGGCCTGAATCTCGGCATCATGAACTTCGTCGAAGTGTTGTCGGTTCAGGGCGGCCAGACGATCGAGAGTCTGTCGGCGAAGCCCCTGATCGACGCCCGGCGGGTTCGACAAGTAGAGAACGGCATCTCCCTTGTTTCGAAATTTAACCCCCTGATGGCGCGAAGGCAAAAATCCCGATCCCCAAAGGCGGTCGTACAGCGGTTGATCGTCGGGGCGTCCACTGCCAAACGAGGTCAACACGACGTATGCGGGCAGATCCTGGTTTTCGCTTCCCAGACCATAACTTAACCAGGAACCTATACTCGGTCGCCCAGCCAATTGATGACCGGTCTGACAAAACGTAATCGCCGGGTCATGATTGATGGCCTCGGTCTGCATCGACCGGATCAGACAAAGTTCGTCGGCGACCGATGACAAATGTGGCAGCAATTCGCTCAACCACATGCCGCATTGCCCCTGCTGCCCGAATTTAAAAATCGACGGAGCCACGGGAAATTTCGCCTGCCCCGAAGTCATCGTCGTCAATCGCTGTCCCCGGCGGACTGATTCCGGCAGGTCTTCGCCATGCCGCGCCGCGAGTTCCGGTTTCGGATCAAACAAATCCATCTGCGATGGGGCCCCCGATTGAAACAGGTAGATGACCCGTTTGGCCCGAGGGGCAAAGTTGGGAAACCCCGGCAAGGCTGCATGGGCACGAGCGGAGTCCGCCGCCTGCGCCGCTCCCGGCAGCAACGTGGCCAGCGCCATCGCTCCCAGTACCCCCGAGGTCTGCCCCAGGAAAGCCCTGCGAGACGTCAACTCCGCGATCCCCAGTCGATTGTCATGCATGGCCGTCAATCCTGTCTTCAAAAACCTCTCAACTGATTCACTTACGTCAGCGGTTGGCAGATCACTGAATCCTCGCGCCAGCCGCTCCGCCTGGCTCAACCGTTCGCAGCTCTATTCCCGAGTGAGCACCTCATCCAGGTTTAAGACGACATTGGCGGTGAGCGTGTATGCCGCCAGTTCGACTGGATCCAACCCAGGAGGGGACTTTGAATCACCAAATGCCACCAGCTTGCGGGCTGCGTCGACATCCTTTTGCAACACCGCCAGATCCGCCTGCAACCCAGCCGACAGAACGTCTAACTCGGCCGGTGTCGGCTTTCTGGCCGTAGCCAGTTCGAATCCGAAAATCAGCCGTTCGCGCGGGGTTCCAGCCCCCTGAGTCAGCATCCGCTCGGCGAGCTTGCGAGCCGCCTCGACGAAGGTGATTTCATTTAACAGCGACAAAGCCTGCAAGGGGGTGTTGGTACGAGACC
>JAFEBR010000727.1 GCA_018242565.1 Planctomycetota bacterium
AACTCGATTATGGACAGCCTGACCCGAAGGCCGACGATGCGCATGCGCATCGTCGGCAGGCGGGTTGGCGTCTGATCGAAGGACGCAACCTGTACATGCAGCATTGCCTGCACTGTCATGGCGTGGCCGGGGACGGGAATGGCCCCACAGCGCGGTTCCTCAATCCTCGACCTCGCGACTACCGCCAGGGAGTCTTCAAATTCAAAGGGACTAAGCTGGGTGAAAAACCCCAGCGGGCGGACTTGGTCCATGTCCTCGAGGAAGGAATTCCCGGCACCTACATGCCGTCGTTCGTGCTGCTCGGCCCGGAAAAGCTGGCCACGATCGCCGACTACGTACGCTGGCTCAGCATCCGCGGAAGTTTCGAGATTCAACTGGCCAACAGTGTTGCCGGTTCCGGCGCCACGGTCACCGACGTCGAAAACGCCGTCAAGAACGACGAATCGAAGAAGTTGCGACGCGATGACGCGATTGCCGCAGTCATGAAAACCGTTACCGAAGAATTCGCTGAAAACGTCGAAACGGCGGCCAGCGATATCAGCGAGAAATGGGAAACCGCCGAGCAACCGGAAACGGTCGTGGTCCCGACGCTGGCACGTGTGCCTCCCACCAGGGAATCGATCGAATTGGGGCGGTTGCTGTTTCTGTCGCAGTATCCCGATCCCAAACAGCCCGATCCGAAAAAGCAGACCAAGTGTGCCGAATGCCACGGTGCCGCGGGACGGGGCGACGGCCCGAACACTGAAGTCTTCTGGGAAATTCCCAATTCCAAACCACCTCGCAAATACGAAGTCGTCGGTCTGCACGATGCCTGGGGACAACCCCAGAAGCCGCGCGACCTGACACGGGGGATTTATCGCGGCGGGCGTCGCCCGGTCGATCTCTACCGGCGAATTCATCAGGGAATCGCTGGTACGCAGATGCCTGGTTTCGGCAGTTCGCTGACCGAAGAAGAAATCTGGCACATCGTGAATTACGTGCTCAGCGTGCCGTTCGATGGCAAGCATTCGGCTTATCCCACGGATCTGAATGATCAGGTCGCGGCGGATAAGAAAGAAGTGGCCGACGCGCAAGAGTAAGCAGGCACCGGCAGACCTCGGTCCGCCGGAACCAACGCAGTTTGATCAGGGCTGTCGATACCAGATGGCCCTTCCGGATAATCAGCCCGTCATGCGGGGGAATACGTTGTGAATCGATTTTGGACCTTCTTCTTCATGGTGGCTTCCATCGCCGCGGTGGCAGCCTTTGTCGTGGCCCCGTCGATGGGATGGTGGTTTCCGACACCCGGATACTCGCTCTCTCCTCTGGGAGCGCAGATCGATGATCTGTTTTATCTCATCCTGGCCATTACCGGAGTGACGTTCATCGGGGTGCATGTCGCCCTGGTCTACATCCTGTGGAAGTTCGGTTCCGGCAAGGGCGAGCGGGGCGTCTTCACGCACGGCAGCCACACCCTGGAAGTCGTCTGGAGTATCGTGCCCGCCGGCATTCTGTTGTTCATTGCCCTGTACCAGATGGATGTCTGGGCACGTTACCGTGTGAAATCCAATTTCGATGCCGAGGCTCTGGCTCACCCCATCGCCGAGGTGACAGCGCGGCAGTTCGAATGGCGGATCCGCTACCCGGCTCCCGGCAAGACCTTGCAGGACACGCCCCAGTTCGATGACCTTTACACGGTCAACGACCTGCATGCTCCGACCGGACGCCCCGTCGTGATCCGCCTCAAGAGCGAAGACGTGTTGCACTCGTTCTATCTGCCCCAGTTGCGTGTCAAACAGGACGCGGTGCCCGGCTTGGCCATCCCCGTCTGGTTCCAATGCGACAAGGTCGGCGAATGGGATCTGGTGTGTGCCGAATTGTGTGGTTGGGGCCATTATAAAATGCGCGGCCAATTGACCGCCCAGCGTGATGCGGAATTTCAGAAGTATTTGCAGGACCTCCAGAAGTCGCAGTTCGATGACGGAGTTCCCCTGGCGAAGGCAGCCGAGTAGCCCGCAGACGACCAATTCAAATCGTCTGACAGGTCCATCGGTTTCATAACGGTTTACGAGGAACGGATCCATGAGCACCATCAATCCTGCCCAGCACCTGGGAGCCCACGAGCATGGCGACGCCCACGCTCACGGCGGACACCACGAAATCGGGTTCGTGAAGAAATACATCTTCTCGACCGACCATAAGATCATCGGAATCCAGTTCCTGTTCACCACGCTGCTGATGCTGTTTCTGGGTGGTGCATTGGCCCTGGGTGTGCGGTGGCAACTGGCATTTCCGTGGCGTGAAATGCCAATTGTCGGCAAATTGATTTTTGCAGACCAGGGGGGGGCGATTCCCCCTGAGTTCTACACGATGCTGTTCACCATGCATGCCACGGTCATGATTTTCCTGGTGATCATTCCGGTTCTGGCAGGGGCCTTCGGGAACTTTCTGATCCCGCTGCAGATCGGCGCAGACGATATGGCGTTTCCGGTGCTCAACATGTTGAGCTACTGGTTCATGTGGCCGGCGGTCTTCTTTTTCGTCGGCAGCTTTTTCGTGGAAGGGGGTGCCGCCGCCGCCGGCTGGACCTCGTATCCCACACTCAGTGCGAACATGTCGGCCGCCCCGGCGTCGGGGTTAGGCCAGACGATGTGGCTGATGGGTGTGACCTTTGTCGGCTTCTCGTCGATGCTGGGCTCGGTCAACTACATGACCACCATCATCAACATGCGTGCCCCGGGCATGACTTTGTTCCGCATGCCGATGACGATCTGGGGTATGTTCATCACCGCGATCCTGCAGGCGTTTGCCCTGCCGGTGTTGACCGCCGCTGGCTTCATGCTGCTGTTCGAACGCACGCTGGGAATGAGCTTCTTCACTCCGGGCGGCCTCGTGATCAACAACGCCCCGGCGACCACCGGTGGCGGCCAGGTGCTCCTGTGGCAGCACCTGTTCTGGTTCTATTCGCACCCTGCTGTGTACATCATGATTCTGCCGGCCATGGGCATGGTTTCAGACATGATTTCGTGTTTCTCGCGGAAACCGCTGTTCGGTTACCGCCCGATGGTGTACTCGATCTCGGCCATCGCCGGCCTGGGCTTCATCGTCTGGGGACACCACATGTTCACCAGCGGCATGAACCCGGCCCTGGGCATGACCTTCATGGTCTCCACGATCATGATCGCGCTGCCGTCAGCCGTCAAAACATTCAACTGGCTGGGCACCCTCTGGGGGGGCAACATCCAGTTCACAGTACCAATGCTCAACTCGATCGGTTTCGTTTCGATGTTCGTGGTCGGCGGCTTGTCGGGCATCTTCATGGCCGCCGTGCCGGTCGACATCCACATCCACGATACGTATTACATCGTCGCCCACTTCCACTACGTGCTGTTCGGAGCAACGTTGTTCGGAGTGTTCGGGGCAATCCATTTCTGGTTCCCGAAAATGTTCGGTCGAATGATGAGCGAGAAGGTTGGCAAGGTGCATTTCTTCCTGTCGTTCATCGCGTTCAACTGCACGTTCTTCCCGATGCACATGCTCGGGGTGGCAGGCTTCCCGCGCCGTCTGGCCGATCCTTACCACTACCCGTACCTGTCGCACCTGATGCCGCTGAACCAGTTCATTACTTACAGCGCCATCCTGATGGGTTTCGCCCAGTTCCTTTTGGTCGGCAACTTCATCTACAGCATCTTCAAGGGCAAGAAAGTCGGTCGCAACCCCTGGAATGCCAACAGTCTGGAATGGACGGCCCCCTCGCCTCCGGGCCACGGCAACTTTGAAAGCGTTCCGGTGGTGTACCGCGGCCCCTACGAATTTGCGTCACCGCTTGTCTCAGAGGACTTCCTGCTGCAGACGACCTATCTGCCGCATGAAGACCGGCGTGCACCGCAACCGGCAGCCCACTAGGCGTGTGCCCCGCGGTTAAGGGGCGTGAGTAGAATTTCGGAGAACTGAAGGTTTGGACTCGTCAGTATCGTCTTTCCCGGAAACACGATCATTACGAACCAATGCCACTGAGAAACTGTTGAGATGTCGAATCCCGTCTACATTCCGCTGCTGCATCGACTGGCCGTCGCGACGGTCTGTTTGGCGCTGCTGCCGATTCTGATGGGAGCATTAACGACGACCAAAGACGCGGGGATGGCCTTTCGCGATTGGCCCAGTTCCGATGGTCACAACATGCTGACCTATCCCTGGCTGCAATCGACGGGAGATAAGTTCCTGGAACATGGTCATCGACTGGCGGGAGTGCTGATTGGCATGACCAGCATCGCTCTGGCGGTGACCGCGACGCTGCTCGATCAGCGCCGCTGGTTGAAGTGCCTGGCATGGGGGGTGCTGCTGTCGGTTATTGGCCAGGGCCTGTTGGGAGGCTCGCGGGTGCTGCTCGACCAGCGCGGACTGGCGTTTGTCCATGGGAGCTTCGCGGCACTGGTCATGGGCCTGATGATTCTGGTGGCCGTGGCTACCAGCCCGGGCTGGTACAGTGCCATCGCGTTTTTTCCGACCGATCGCTTTAAGAAATTGCATACCCACGCCCTGTTCACCTGTCTGTCGGTCTTCGCCCAGTATGTCCTGGGGGGCTTGCTGCGACATCGCGGAATGGTCCTGTATGAACACCTGGCCTTCGCCTTTTTTGCAGCGCTGATGGTCCTGTGGCTGGCTCTGACCGCCATCATCAGTGGTGCCCCCTGGCTGGTCAAACCGGGCAAGACGCTGGTCCTGCTCATGGTGCTGCAACTGGCACTGGGTGCCGGGGCCTGGGTGGTCCGCTTTGGTTTCGGTGATTACGTGGCGGTTTATGGTTCCCCGATTCAAGTCGTGGTGCGAACCGGACATGTGTTGGGTGGCATGCTGCTGTTCGCCACGACCATTCTGCTGACAGTGCGAATCTCGCGACTGCATTGGATGTCAGCGCGCTGCGCGGCATCAAACTTGTCGCTGGCGACTCTTGGCGCTTCCGTACCTGTAACCGGAGGGGCGAGATGAGATCAGCGACTTCTGTGGCGACTTGCGAAACAACCACCGCCCCCTTGATCGTCGCGGCCCGGACGCAACTGGCGTCTCGCGTTGCCGATTACCTGCAAATCGTCAAACCTCGGATTTCGGTGATGGTTTTGATCACCGTCGCCGCCGGCTTTGGTTTGGCATCGGGCGAAGGCTGGCAACTTGCGAAACTGCTGCACGCCATGCTGGGAATCGCATTGGTGGCGACGGCTTCCAGTGCCTTCAACCAGGCGCTGGAACGTGAGTCGGATGGCTTCATGCGGCGGACCAAGAATCGTCCGTTGCCCTCCGGACGTCTGTCGACGACCGAAGTCGTGTTGTTCGGATTAGGGACGGGCGTCTGCGGAGCGATCTGGTTGGCGGCGTTTGTCAACCCGGTCACTTCGATGCTCACGGCCTTGACACTCGCCTTGTATGTGGGTGCCTACACTCCGCTGAAACGTCGAACCTCATTTGGCGTTGTCATCGGCGCCATCCCGGGAGCCATGCCCCCGGTCCTGGGCTGGACCGCCGCCGGCGCCCCGCTCGATCTGAGTGCGTTCAGCCTGTTTGCGATTTTGTTCCTCTGGCAATTTCCCCATTTTCTGGCGATCGCCTGGATCTACCGTGACGAGTATGCCCGCGCTGGCCTCAAGATGTTGCCGGCCGGGGGAACAGCTCGTTACCTGACGGGAATTCTCGCCGTGGGGTACGCACTGGCTCTGGTCCCGTTGAGTCTGTGCCCGGCTGCAACGGGTATGGCCGGCAACGTTTATCTGTTCGTCGCTCTGGTTTTGAGCGTGGCGTACCTCGTGGCGGCCAGCCGATTTGCCCTGCAGGAATCATTGCGGAGTGCCCGCGTGCTGTTGTGGACATCGTTGCTGTATCTCCCCGCACTGCTGGTCGTTCTGGTCTGGGACCATTTTCGTCTATTAAGCTAATTTCAGCCTTTTCGGAAACACGTTTTCGAGTTGTATTGATATGTCGCACGCCGCTGCACCCGCCCACGGTCATGCCCACGCACCTGTCCTGAAAATGGGGGTGCCCATTCCGAATGGCAAACTCGGAATGTGGCTGTTCCTGGGAACCGAAATCATGTTCTTCACCGCCTTCATCGGAACGTACATCGTTCTGCGATTGGGGTCGAAGGGCTGGCCGACCGATCCTGCGGATACACACATCAGCATCTACGCCGGGGCCATCAATACATTTGTGCTGATCACCTCCAGCGTGTTCGTGGTGCTGGCTCACGAAGCGGTGCATAACGGGAAGTTCAAGCTTGCCACCAACTGGATGATCGCCACGACAGCCCTGGCGTTCGTCTTCCTGGGCATCAAGTCCTATGAATACTATGGCAAGATCTCGCACGACATTCTGCCGGGTCACGTAGCCGAGAGCCCCCGTCAGGCCCTCGACAAGCTGGCCCGGGAACTCGATGACGCGTCGGGCGTCTTGCCGTTGCAGTCAGAGCTGAATCGACTGGAGAACGAAATCGCTGCCACCCAGGCCGAGAAGGCCCTGGAGTCGCTGAAGAAAGATCGCGAAGCCATCCAGGGCAAATTAAAGGAACTCGACCCGATTCTGGCTGACTACCGCAAGCTGAAAGAGAAGGCCAAGTACGGGGCGGCCACCAATGTGGAAGCGGCCAAGCTGGTTCACGACATCGCTCCGGATTTGAAGGCACTGCAGGAAAAATATCCGCAATTCAATGCGGTTCATGAACCACACCCGATCAAGTGGGGGAACACGTTTGCCTCGATCTATTTCCTGATGACCGGTTTTCACGCTGCCCACGTGATCATCGGCATGATCATGTTCGCGATTGTGATTGTCCTGGGAACGGCCAACAAGCTGGGTGCACAGCACGCCGTGATGGTCGAGAACTTCGGCCTGTACTGGCACTTCGTAGATCTGGTCTGGATCTTCCTGTTCCCCCTGATCTATATCGTGTAGTGGCGTTGTGGAGTGTCAGTGCTTCTCGTGGGCAGCAGCATCGCCTCTGACTTTACGAACGACCTGCCTGCAAGAATTCATCTCGAATTGAGTCTACGCGTCCTGAGGAAAGCATCTCATGTCCGAACATAACGCCCACGCACCTGCCGCCGATCACGCTCACGAACAGAATCATCCGCACGTGAACTACTGGATGATCTTCGGGATTTTGTGCGTGCTGACCGTCATCTCGTGGCTCGCGGACGAAATTGGAAACAAGGGGTTGGTGCTCGCGATCGTCGTGCTGGCAGTCGCCACGGCCAAGGCACTGTTCGTGATGATGTATTTCATGCACCTGAAGTTTGAGGGGCCCTGGAAATATGTGCTGCTGGCCCCCACCATGGTGCTGGCTTTGGCCATCCCGGCGGCCTTGATGCCCGATATTGGCTCGCACTACTACGACTTCGAGGCTCCTCAGATCACCGAAGATGTCGCGTCCCACGACGGCGACACGCACGACGGAAAACACCCGGCTGAGCCGGCAGTCAAGCATTAATGCCAGGCCCTGCCGCGATTGCGATTGAGGGCCTGTCGCACTCTTACGGAACGGTGCCGGCGCTGCAGCAGGTGTCGTTGCAAGTTGGTGCCGGAGAAATCTTCGGCCTGCTGGGGCCCAACGGTGGCGGTAAATCGACGCTGTTTCGAATTCTCGCCACCTTGCTGCCCGTGCAGACCGGGCAGCTCCGGGTGCTGGAACTCGATGTCGCCAGGAACCCGGCCCAGGTCCGGCACCTGATCGGCGTGACGTTTCAGTCCCCCAGCCTCGACCGCAAGCTCACGGTCGCCGAAAATCTGTCGACCCAGGGGATGTTGTACGGTCTGTCGGGCGCGGTCCTGGCACAGCGAATTCGTGACCTGGCCGTACGACTCGGCCTGTCCGACAGACTGCGGGATCGCGTGGAATCGCTCTCGGGAGGCCTGGCCCGGCGAACGGAAATCGCAAAAGGGCTGCTGCACAACCCGCGCGTCCTGTTGCTGGACGAACCCAGCACGGGATT
>JAFEBR010000728.1 GCA_018242565.1 Planctomycetota bacterium
GGCATTCGTCGATTCGATGGCCGCCTCCTGCGCTTCAATCAGCGACTGCCCCAGCAGTTGAAACGCCAAAACCAGCATCCACGGAATTGATCGAAGTGCGCGCATGCGGACCACCTGTCCAGAAATCATTTCAGTAACCGTCAAGATCGCTGATTCTTACGAAACCCAGAGGACTTCGCAAATTGCCCGAACAAAAGCCACGAAACCATAGCGGTCAGGTGACGGGAATTCCGCCCGACCGCGCCATCTCCGGCACCGGGCACGCGGCCTCGGGGTCAGCACCGCCGCAAACAGGTTCCAGTAACCGCAATGTCGATCACGCCCGGCAAGCCTGCGCCGGAATCACATCGTCCTGTCACGAAGAGAACGTGGGTGGCATTTTCCGGCCCCCGCCGCACTCAGGTTACTCCGCGGGCAATTCACGGACAAAGAGGTTCATGATTTCCAGCCCGGGGGCAGGGACGAATTGAATGGACGCCGGGACGCCGGCTTCCGACTTCAAAGTGGCCCGCTGCCAGGCACCCGGCTTGGCATCCGCCGCCAGTTCCACAACGCGGCTCTTGCCCCCCAGAAACACGGTGCACTCGCGCTTCGCCGCGTCGGCGGGCAGTTTCCAGTCGAAGACCAATTCGCACGGGCCAAATTTCTGCTTTGTGGACAGGAAATTCTGCCCCGCAGACACGATCCGTCCGCTGGCGGGCTTCCAGCCCTCGTCGGCGTCAGCACCGGGCGGCGTCCAGAACTCCCAGCCTTCGAGCGTCAAACCGTCGAACAGTGATTTGTGTCCTTTGTCGACCTCGGCGGTTTCCTCCGGCTTGGGATTGGTCGAAGGCAATTCCTTGATTTTCAAATTGCGGAAATGGCACTCGGCCCCTTCCGATTCCAGTGCCAGATAGCCCTTTCGAGGTGAGCATTTTGACACGCCCGAAACCTCTTTTCCGTTCACCGTCAGCTTGATCACACCGTTGTTCGCGACGACCTTGTAATGATTCCATTCCCCGCCACCATGGGCGTGATACGCCAGCGGCAGACAACGCTTCCACCCCAGCGGATGGGGGCGCTCGGGCTCGCAGGAGGCTCCCCAGATACTGAACAGATCGCCGTGGCTCGTCGCGGTCACAGCGCCGGTCTTTTGATCTTTGTATTCCAGATTGACCAGCACCTGCACTTCAATGCCCCGCGTGTAGGCGGTCCCCACGGCAGGAATCGGATCTCCCCAGACAAACAGCCCCGAGTTGCCCACCTCTTTCGTATTGATGTGCTTCCATTCAAATTCCAGCACGAAGTTCTCGTAGTGCCGGTCCGTCCGCAGAAACCCCGTGGGATTGCCATTGGTGACGATCTCGCCCTCTTTCACGAAAAAGGTCCCCGGGGCACAATTCACATTCACCCAGCCGGTCAGATCCCGACCATTGAACATTGACTTGAAGCCCTCGGGTTCAGCCGCACTCGAGAGCGGCACGCACCACAATCCGACCCAGAGATTGACCAGGCACCACACGCTGCATCGCGTTTTCATGAGAGTTTCTCCCGACTGCTGTTGACCGGTTGCGGCCCCGGCGCCGCCCGCCTGCAGTCTAACAGATCACCAACGTTCGCCAACGGTGTTGGCCTGAGCGATCGAACGCCGTGACGCCTGGGGGCGTGACTTGTCCGGACCATCGGGAATCAACACAATGATTTGCTGCACGACAGATCGACCAGAACACACTTCAGTTTCAGGCACGGAGCAGCATGAGCAAAATCGGATTTGGCATCGTCGGCTGTGGCATGATTGCCGGGTTTCACGCACGCGCCATCAAAGACATCCGCGGGGCGAAAACGGTCGCGGTGTTCACCTCAAAGCCGGAAAATGGCCAGAAAATCGCCGAGATCTCGGGCGATTGTACAATCTACTCCGACTACGCCCAGTTTCTGAAACACCCCGGACTCGACATCGTCAATATCTGTACCCCCAGTGGGGCGCACCTGGAACCAGCGGTGGCCGCAGCCGCGGCCGGCAAGCATGTCGTCGTCGAAAAACCCTTGGAAATCACCCTGGCCCGTTGCGACAAACTGATCGCCGCCTGTCGCAAGCACAGCGTGAAGCTGTGTACGATCTTTCCTTCACGGTTCAGCCCGGCGAATCAGGTGCTGAAAGCCGCAATCGACGATGGTCGATTTGGCAAACTCACACTGGGTGATTCGTACGTCAAGTGGTGGCGGACGCAACAGTACTACGACGGCGGTGGATGGCGCGGCACCTGGAAGCTCGACGGTGGCGGAGCCTACATGAATCAGGCCATCCACAACGTCGATCTGCTGCAATGGTTTATGGGGGACATCGCGGAAGTCACCGGTTTCACGGGCACTTTGGCGCACGAACGCATCGAAGTCGAAGATACCGGCGTCGCTGCAATTCGCTTTCGCAATGGTGCCCTGGGGGTCATCGAAGCGACCACCAGCGCTTTCCCGGGGTTGCTGAAAAAGACCGAGATCCATGGCACCAACGGTTCGGTGATTGTCGAACAGGATGATGTCCTGCTCTGGCATTTCGAACCCTCATCCCGCCAGGACGCCGCGATCCGCAAGAAGTTCGCCCGGCGGGTGGGCGGAGGGGGCGGCGCCAGTGATCCCAAGGCGATTTCCTACCAGGGGCATTACGAACAACTGAAGGATTTCGTGCGTGCCATTCAGACCGGCGCGCAACCACTGGTCGATGGCGAGGAAGGACGCAAGAGCGTGGAAATCATCCTGGCAATATACCAGGCGGCGAAAACCGGGCGCACGGTCAAGCTGCCGCTCAAGAAGTAGACCGAACCAGGGGTCGCTGCTGCCGGTGCAGAAACCAACGGTCGATGACGACATGCCGGGTGAACCAGCGATTGGTGAGCAACCGGCGTCCGAGCACCTGTCGCCAGGCCCCGGGCGGCGCGTTGCGGTCGGACGACGATTTTCCGAATCGCAACTTCAGCCGACGGGAGTAGTCCGCCAGATTTTCCTGGCGGTAGTCGCCACCGGCGGCCCGAATCGTGGCGGCAGCCATCAATCCCGATTCAATCGCCGGGCGAATTCCTTCCCCACTTTGGGGATACGCGAGACCCGCCGAGTCGCCAATCAGCAGCACCGCATCCGCAGCCACCTGTCGATGCTGGCCTCGATACAGCCGATAGGCATGCCCCTTAACTCGATACGCCGTCGTGACGTCGATTTTGCCCGATCGCCGCAGGTGATCGCAAAACACCGACATGTGTGAGGCGAGGTGCGACTCGCCTTCCCGGCCAATTCCGATATTCAGAAAATTCCCCTTGCGCACACACCAGGCATAGCCCTGCAGGTCAGAGCAGAAGAATAACTCAGGCACGTCGGGCTGAATCTGACAGGCCGCCAGTTCGTCGGCGGACATTTCGAATTCCGTTTCCTGTGCCAGCACGACCGGGCCGGTCGGCTGCTCGTCGCACCCCAGCAACCGGGCCACTGGACAAAAATGTCCCCCCGCGCCGACCACACATTTGGCCAGGAACCGCTCATTGACAATCCAGCCGGTCCCTTCGCGACGCAGTGACGTACACGACTCGTGCAAGAACAAGCGGGCCCCGCAGCGCCGCAAGAGATACTCATCAAATTCACAGCGCCGAATTCCATAGCTGACGACCTGGTCGTAGCGAGTCAGCACTTGCGCCCCGCCGATGAGCCCCGTCCGAAAACCGGTGAAAGGCTGCAGGGTTCGCCCGACCTGGTAAGCGGCTAGATCGAGTTCCAGTTCAATCGCCACCGCGGGCGTGATCCACCCGGCACACACTTTGTCGCGAGGAAATTCCGCCTTGTCGAGCAAACAGACATCCAATCCGGATCCAGCTAAGGCCCAGGCACACGACGAACCGGCCGGGCCGCCCCCCACAATCAGCACGTCGCACGATCCCCTCGCACCGGCGTCCTTCACGGTGGCCCCTGACGAGGACTGGGCCCCACCCAAATCGGCCGCGGAGGCGCTGCAATCTGCATCCTTGGGATTGACCATAGGCTTCGTGTAAACCTCGGGAATCGTGAAGCTCTTTAAAGTCACTTGCATCGATTCTATCCCCCCTGCCCACCAATTGCGAAGGAAATGATCGGACCAGGAAATCGCCTGCACCAGGGCGAACTCCCTGCCAAGCCGTGGCCCAACGCCTGGTGTGTGAAAGTGCACCAACCGCCGTGCAGATCGTGGCCGATTGCCTGATCGACGTGCACTGCGTCCTAATTTTGAGCCAGTCCTGCCTGTAAAAAGCGTAGCCACGGCCCACTTCTGGGCTGGCATGCATTTTGCAATCTTCCGGTCGGCAGACAGGCCTTTCGCGATCATCGTGCGCGCCAGCTTCTGGCCGGGCAGCGAGAAGGTGACCGAACTGGTGGCGGTACGGCAGCAGGACTGGCGTACTCTCATCCTCACGAAAACTGCCCCAGACTCGACCCCGTAAACCGGACGAAACGTGGAACTCGACGCCACATCCCACCGCAACGCCGTTTCCAGCCCATTCCGCAAGATGGCGATCGGGGCTGCTGTCTTCGCCGGTATTTGCGTCCTGGCAGTAGTCGGCTACATGTCGGCGGGCTGGAAGCTCAGTGATGCCGTTTACATGGTGGTCATCACCATCTTCGGCATCGGCTACGGTGAAGTTCAGCCGGTGGATTCGATCAAGCTGCGGGCGTTGACCATGAGCCTGATCATTTTTGGAAACGGGTCAGCGATTTACATCATCGGAGGCTTTATGCAGATGCTGATTGACGGCGAGCTGCGCAAAGCCCTGGGAGCACGAAGAATGACGCAGGAAATTGAACAACTCCAAGACCACACGATCATTTGCGGTGTCGGCCGGATGGGTACGATCCTGGCTCGTGAACTCAAGGCGGAAGGCAAGCCCTTCGTCGTGCTCGACATCGACGAAAAACGGCTGCAAGCGGCGGCGGAACGGGGGTATCTGGTCGTCAATGGCGACGCGGCCGAAGAGGTGGCGTTAGAGCAGGCCGGTATCCGCCGGGCGGCAGTGCTCGCCACCGTACTCCCCAACGACGCAGCCAACGTGTTCGTCACGATCACGGCTCGCGAAATGAATCCCAAAATCATGATTATTGCCCGGGCCGAAAATCCCCGCACCGAGAAAAAGCTGCTCGGATGTGGTGCCAGTCAGGTGGTGCTCCCCATGGCGATTGGCGCGAAGAAACTGGCGCAATTGATCATCCGGCCGTCGGCCGAGAATATGCTCGCGCAGTTGACTCATCAAAGTGACATGCACGAAGACCTGGGCCGCATTGGACTCCAATTCGACGAACTGGAAGTGGCTGGGGACTCTGCATTGGCCAACAGGGCACTCAGCGAACTCGAACTTCGCAGCAATCACGGATTTCTGATCGTCGGAGTACGGCATGCAGATGGTTCGACGCTGATGAGCCCACCGCCGACCACAAAGCTGGCCGTCGGCGATGTCGTAATCGTGATCGGACGCGATGGCGATATTCCGCAACTGGCCGCAAAATTCTCTTCCAAACCCCAGTTGACGACGTACCGGGGCGCGAAGTTGTAGCGTAACGCCACACTCAGCGAATACAACATGCGTCCTGAGCGCGAGACACCTTGATTCGCCACGGCCTTGGTTTTTCGAGCCAGCCAATCAGCCGCCACGATGTCCACCAGGTCACGAATTTTGCTTCTGGTCGAAAACGTCCGCTCTCAGCGGTGATCACGGCGACGAGGACTTTGCCGGGCGAAAACGCAGCCGCAGGCGATCAAGGTACAAGTAGACGACCGGGGTCGTGTACAACGTCAGCATCTGGCTGAAGATCAGGCCACCGACAATGGCAATTCCCAAGGGCTTCCGCAATTCCGATCCTTCGCCATGCCCCAAGGCCAGGGGCAGTCCTCCCAGCAGGGCGGCCAGTGTGGTCATGATGATTGGCCGGAACCGTAACAGGCAGGCCTGAAAAATCGCCTCTTCCGGAGATTTTTCGTGGTTCCGCTCGGCTTCGAGGGCAAAGTCAATCATCATGATGGCATTCTTCTTGACAATCCCGATCAGCAGCAGGATGCCGATCAGCCCCATGACGTTCAACTCGGTTTTGCAGATCAGCAGTGCAAGCAAGGCCCCCACTCCCGCCGAGGGAATCGTGGAGAGAATGGTCACCGGGTGAATGTAGCTCTCGTATAACACCCCCAGCACGATGTACATCGTGGCCAGAGCCGCGAGAATCAACAATGGCTGGTTGTTCAGAGCATCCTGGAAGGCCTGGGCCGTCCCCTGAAATCGACCTTGAATATTGTCGGGCAAC
>JAFEBR010000072.1 GCA_018242565.1 Planctomycetota bacterium
CTGGGCGCGTCGCCCCCCGACGCTTCACCCGAGCCACACATGAAACCTTCCTGCGCAACGCGACCGATCTTTTCGACACTGACTTTTCATCGTCTTGTTCCTGGCCTTGCCGCTGAACAACGAAACGCAAAACAGGTTCGTCTTGGCACCGCTCAAGGCGGGTGGTGGCGCGACAAAAAGGGGGACGGGGAATCGGAGAGATCATTATGGACCACTCCCCCTTTTCACCCGACGGCGATGGGGTTACAACGGCCCCTGGTCTGTCCTGTTCGACCTTCGCACTTTAAACTGACTGCCATTGGTTTGTGCGACAATACCTGACCTTCCGCGGTCCCATGCGGTTTTCGATGACCCCTGCTGATCCCCCTTCATCACATCCACCGACCTCTGGTCCCTCGCAAGTGGCCCGCCTGCTCGGGGCCGCCTTGCTGGCGGCATTGGCCTCGCTTTTCTGGTGGTCGTACCGCACCGAGGGCGTGGTGTATGTGCTGTGTCAGTCGAACCTGACGGCCGCCGAGAAAATTCAGCGGCTCCAGGCGTTCTTCCAGCAATTCGGCCCGTTCGCCCCCCTGGCCTACGTGGCCCTGGTCATCTGCGAAGTCGTCCTCGCGCCGCTGCCGGGGGCCATGCTGTATGCACCGGGCGGCATCATCTTCGGCGGATTCTGGGGGGGCCTGCTCTCGCTGGCGGGCAACGTCCTCGGAGCCGGATTGGCCTGCCAGTTGATGCGGACGTTTGGCCAATCGTATTTCGTCCGGTTTCTGGACCGGGGTGCGTTACGCCACTACGAAACCCGACTGATTCGCAGCGGCGTGGGGATCGTGTTTCTATTGCGGATCAATCCGCTGACGTCATCAGATTTCGTCTCATACGCCGCCGGTCTCACCCGCATGCCGCTCTGGAAGCTGATGCTGGGGACCGCCCTCGGTATGGCCCCTTTGTGCTGGGCACAAGCATATCTCGCCGGTGAATTGCTGACGGCGTTTCCGAATTTGATCTATCCGCTGCTCATCGCCTGCGTGATCTACACTTTCTGTGTGATCGTCGTGGCGCGCCGACTGTTGAAGCAGACGGCGCTGGAAGCTGAGCCGGCGGATTGATCAGTCCCGGCACCGCATCCGGCAGAATGGCGTCAGCGAATTTTCAGACTGGCCACGCCCACGATCGCCAACAGGGCGGCTCCAATCCAGAACCGCACGACGATTTTCATTTCGTGCTGGCCACGAAACAAAAAGTGGTTGTGTAACGGACTGCACGCCAGGATCCGATTCCCCGTGCAGCGAAACCAGGCCACCTGCAGGATGACCGACAAAGTCTCCAGCACAAAGATTCCGCCCACGATCACCAGCACCGCTTCCTGCCGGGTGGCCAAGGCCGCCAGGCCAATCAGGCCGCCCAAAGGCAGCGAGCCGGTATCACCCATGAAGACCTGGGCCGGGTAGCAATTGAACCACAAAAATCCCAGCACGGCACCGACCATGCCCCCCAGCAGTACCGACAACTCGCCGGCGCCGGGAAAGTACGGAATCTTGAGGTACTCGGCCATGACACGATGCCCGGCCAGATAGGTGACGGCGACAAACGCCGAACCGGCGAAAATCATGCATCCGCCCGCCAGTCCATCCAGACCATCGGTCAGATTGACGGCATTTGAACTTCCCACCAGTACAAAGACGCTCCACAGCAGAAAACCGGCTCCCAGCGCGAAGCCAGCCCCTCCCACGGGCCAGACCAGCGCGTGCCCCTGGGGATGACTCTGGTGGTGCAGATACAGAACCACGGTGGTGATTGTGGCCACGATCAACTGTCCGATGAACTTCTGGCGGACCGACAAGCCGTTACGGAGGGTATTGAGTTTCACCCAGTCGTCCACGGCGCCGACCGCGCCCAGCCCGATCGCCACGAACAACCCCAACTGGACATACCGGCTGGACAGATCACCCCACAACAGCACCGCGGTGATGACCGCACTCAGGATGAACAGCCCCCCCATCGTAGGAGTGGAGTTTTTAGAGGCCTGAATCTGATTGAGTCGGTCCGAGTCGCTGGCCACTCGTTCCCGGAAGCGTTTCTTCAGCCAGCCGATCGCCGTGGGCCCCAATAACACAGCCATCAGGAATCCGGTCAGACTGGCCAGCGCCGTGCGCGTCGTCAGAAAGACGCGCGACTCCCCGGCGGCCAGTGGTTCTAACCGTTCGACCAGCGGGGCGAAATGATGTAGTAACCAGATCAGCATGCGGCGACGTCTTGGGCCGGGGGTGCAGAGCCGATCGGCTCTGCACCCCGGCGTATGAAAAGAAGTTCTACTACGAAGCGATTGCTGGTGTGACAGACCCAGTCATCACAGTGTCCAACAATTTGTATTGCTCCTGAAGAACCGACGCGTTGCCACGTCGAGACTCAGTGCACCAGGATTCCCGCAAATACCAATGCACGTAGTAGAACTTCGTCCTATCTTCGTAAAGGTCAACTCATGTCCGTCAGGCCACGGCCCGTGCCGTTGCCGGTAACTCACGATCGGGACGCACGTCACGCCCCTTTTTTTTTAGCCAGTCCACGATTCGTTCCATCCGCATGCCGCGAGAGCCCTTCACCAGAACCACATCTCCTGGTTCCAGCCAGCAATCGAGGACGGTCAGCAACGAATCGAGTTCGCGACATTCGGCGATCGTATGCGGTGGCATGCCCGCCGCGAGGGCCCCTGCCGAGATGTGTTGCGAGTGTTCGCCGAAGGCCACCAGGCGGTCGACTTGCGATTCGGCCGCCGCGGCCCCCAGTTCGTAATGGTACTGCTGGGAGGCCGGTCCCAATTCGAGCATATCGCCGGCGATAAACAGTTTATTTGAACGGCCTGGCCAGTCACGCAGTGTCTGACAGGCCGCCTGCATCGACAGGGGATTCGCGTTGTATGTGTCGTCGATAATCGTCAATTGCTGCAGACGTTCAATCGTGCACCGCCCGGGCTGACCGGCGAAATTCTCGAAGCCTTCCGCAATATCCTGACGGTCCATGCCGATCTCGCGTGCCACGGCGACGGCACAGATCGCCGCCACCAGGTAGTGCCGAGCCGGTGCTGGCAGAGAGAATTTCATGCGATCCACTTGAAACCGCAGACAACCCGCTTCAAATTCCACGGACGTCGCCCGCACCTGATTGCCCGGCCCTTCGCCGGCAAGAATCACTGAGCACTTGGCTCGCGAGGCAATTTTTGGCACGATCTGGTCGTCGTCGCCGTAAATCACGGCGAACCCTTCGGCCGGCAGCGCTTCGACGAGTTCCCCTTTTCCCTGGTAGATATTGTCGAGCGACCCGAATGATTCGAGGTGGGCCGGGCCAATGCGGGTGATCACTCCGACTTCCGGTCGGGCAATCTGGCACAGCGTCTGAATATCACCAATTCGAGCCGCCCCCATTTCGAAGACGCCAAAATCGTCTCCGGCTTCCAGGTCGAGCAGACTCAATGGCAGGCCGATCTCATTATTAAAGTTCTTCTGGCTGCGGCGACCAGCATATCTCGACGACAACACCGCGTGCAGCATGTCGCGGGTCGTCGTTTTGCCGACACTCCCCGTCACACCGATGACGAGCGCATCCGACTGCTGACGATACCAGCGGGCGAATTCCTGCAGGGCGGTGACCGTGTTCTCCACAATCAGCAATGGGCCGTCGGGCGCGATGTTCGCCTGTCGCTCCACGACACAGGCCATGGCTCCTCGACGCCAGGCCTCTGGCACAAACTGGTGTCCATCGTGCTGTTCACCGCGCAACGCCCAGAACAGCGATCCACGTTCGAGTGTCCGCGAGTCGATCGCGAGACGCGGCACGCGCTGCTCCCGATCGTCGAGACGCACCGCATCGGCGCGAACCGCTGACATCAGATCGTGGAGCGAAACGGGTTGCATAGATCAGATACGCACCGAATTGCGAACAAGGACATGGGGAGAAGGGGTGACCGATGGTGGGAAAAGCGTGGTCAAGCAGTCGCGAGCCACTTCACGATCATCGAAATGTCTACGATCGGTTCCGACAATCTGTTCGGTTTCATGACCTTTGCCGGCGATCAGCACGCAATCGCCAGGACCGGCATGTTGAATCGCCCAGCGGATCGCCCGCTCGCGATCCAGCTCCACAAAGGGTGGCCGGCGCGTCCCCTCGAACCCCGGCAGAATGTCGTTAACGATCGCCGCCGAGTCTTCCGACCTGGGATTGTCGCTGGTCACGATGGGCAAGTCGGCTTCGGCCGCCGCCCGGCCCAGCAACGGCCGTTTGAGTTTGTCACGATCTCCGCCAGCCCCGAACACACAGATCACCCGTCCGGGGGTCAGCGGTCGCAGCGACCGCAAGACATTTCGCAGCGCATCGTCGGTGTGGGCGTAATCGACAAACACCGGAAAAGGCTGGCCAGCCGCCACCAGTTCCAAGCGTCCCGGCACGTGTTTCAACGCGCCCAGACCACGAGCCATGGTGGGCAGGTCGATACCGAAATGGCATCCCACCGCCGCCGCGGCCAGGCAGTTCGCAATGTTGTGCCGACCAATCAAGGATGTCTCGACGAGTACGCTGGCACCCCGTACCTGTAACAGAAACTGGCTGCCCAGCAGCGATTCCGATTGAATCTGCGCGCTGACGTCGGCCGGTTGCTCAAGTCCAAAGGTCACCACCGGATTCCGGGCGAATTCCACGCAGGAACGGCTCCCCGGGTCATCGGCATTGACGATCGCCACGCCGTGCGACTTGACGCACTCGAAGATCCGGGCCTTGCTCCGTCGATAGGCCGCAAAGTCTTTGTGATAATCGAAATGATCCTGCGTAATGTTCGTGATCAGGGCGGCATCGAGCAGCGTGCCGCCCGTGCGGTGCTGATCGAGTGCATGGCTCGAAAGTTCCATCGCCGCGTGTGTGGTCTGCACGGCGATCATCCCCGCCAGCCGTCGGGCCAAAGCCGCCGAACCAGGGGTCGTCAATTGCGAAGGTTCGCTCCGCACGCCGTCATGATATTCAATGGTTCCCAGCAACCCGGTTTGATGGCCGGCGGCCTGCAAAATCGAACGAATCAGCCAGGTCGTTGTCGTTTTCCCATTGGTCCCGGTGACACCGGCTAATCCCAGATGGTGCGACGGATGGCCATGCAGCGCGCCGCACAGTTCCGCGTACGCCTGGCGCACATCAGGGACAACGCATTGAGGCACGTTGTAATCCGCCAGCGGGCGGTCAACCAGCAGAGCCGAAGCTCCCTTGTCCAGCGCCGCGGCGATGTAAGCATGCCCATCGGCATGCGGGCCGCGAATGACGGCGAACAGGGAATGGGCCCGACAGTCGCTGCTGCGGTCCGTGGCATCCGTCACCCGGATGTCACCGCAACCCACGAAACTGGCCCGCGGAAACAGCCGTCGCAAATTCACCGGCACCGGCAGGTGGGGAATCCACTGCAGAGCGGAGGCAGGCTGTTCGATGTTCATGGTTCGCCGCCGACCAGGGACAAGGAAATAGAAAGCGCTGTGACGGGTGGCGTCCGTGCTCCGTCACAGCGCGCGGTTTCGATTCCCCAGGCACGTACAGAGGGGATCGTCGTCGGAATCCGTTCCGAGCAACGGACGTGCCGTGAAACGCTGGGAATCGAGGCGAGACGGAAATGTATCGAGTGAGGTGATGTGTGTGGGGTCAACGATGAAGCGGCGGCATTCTCTAAATTCCGCGAGAACCGTCAATCGCGTTTCAGCGTTTTTTCGGCGGAATTGTAAAGGTTACAGGAAGTTGTAGTTTTCACCATCGCTTCGCGGGCAGGCCTTCAACCCCCGGCTGAAACCAGTTCACCGCCTGCGAAGGCCCCGAAACACGGCCCAATTCCGCCGGGCGCCCGCGTACAGTTCCGCTGACGTGCTACCGTCCAGTAAAGTGTCGGTACGACCTGCCCCCGGGAACCGTTCCCGCTTTCCTGAATCCCGTTGCCATGAACTACTACGCACACGGACTCCGGTTCCTCGATCGGCCTTATTTCGTGGCTGGCACAGCCGTCCCCGACTGGCTGTCGGTTGTTGACCGCAAGGTGCGTTTTCGCATGCGCCACGTCCAGGCGTTTTTGGAACAGGCCACCGGTCTGGAGCATGAAGTCGCGTCGGGCATCCTGCAGCATCTGGTCGATGACGACTGGTTCCACAAGACCCGTGAGTTTGTCGAGACATCCGACGAACTGACCCTGCTGTTCCGCGAGGCATTGCCCGGCGACGTGGGATTTCGTCCCGCCTTCCTGGGACATATCCTGACCGAAATGCTGCTCGACTCGGTCCTCATTGAACGTGAACCGCACCGACTCGAACACTATTACCAGGCGTTCGCCGATCTGGATCCGCGACTCATTGAAGGGACCGTGAACCAGATCGCCAAAGAAACGACCGATCGCCTGCACATTTTCATCCCACTGTTCGTCCAGGAGCGATTCCTCAGCGATTATGGCGATCCCGAGTTACTGCTCGGCCGACTGAATCAAGTCATGCGCCGCGTGACTCTCAGCCCGTTGCCCGACAACTTTGTTTCGGCCCTGGTCTCAGCCCGCGCGATTGTCGAACAACGGGTCGAGGGTCTGCTCGCCGGATGGCAAACCGGCGATTCCTGAGGTTCCCGCGCGACGTTGTCGCCACCCGCAAAATCGACCACCTGACCCGGCGGACGATTTCGGGTGCCAGCCGTTTCGCCGCGGATCGGGTGTCGCGAGCGACACCCGATCCGCAAAACGGTGGACCAGATCAGTCCCCATGTTGCCAGAGGGTCGTGCAGGCGAATCACTCCGCCGACTTGCGAGCCAGGTGCCCCTGCTCCAGGTCGGCATGGTCCCCTGCCGCCAGTTTCACCGGGCCGACCTCGACCGTCACCTTGTGAATTTTCCCGGTGAATCGATTGTCCCCTTCCCGGTAGTCATCAGAGACCGGAGTCTCGCCGTCCTGGCCGACATCGGTGCCTTCATCCGCCGAGAAGAAATTGGCTTGCGTGTGCTCAATTTTCCCGGTAGCTACCTGCGCCCCGTTCACAAACAGGGTTCCGGTGCCGCCTTTACCCAACCCCGGTCCGTCGTAGTTGAACTCGAAGCGAATCGTGGCTTTTCCCGCAGGGACTGTCGCTTCACTGGCGATTTTATAAGTCTTCAATCCCAGAAAGTTGTAGGCATATGTGGGGCGTCCGCCTTTGAAATACAGGCTCCACCCGCCGAATCGCCCCGCCTGAGAGATGACAACCCCTTGGGCGCCCCCCTCGGGAATCGTCACCTCGGCGGTGATGGTGTACGAACGATTCTTGCAGTTGATGAACACATTCTCGGACATGCCGATCATGCCTTCATACACGGTCAATGACGTGCGGCCGGCCATCAAGTCGGGCCGCCCCACGAGGGCGGCATTCGTTCGCTCCAGTCCGCGGTCATCGATGGGCAAGACCGAATTCCGGGCGGCCTCTTTCAGAAACAGAGCCTGCAGCTCTTTGAGCTTTTCCGGTTCTTTCGCCGCCAGGTCATCTGCCGCACTGAAGTCGTTCTCGACGTGGTACAGTTCCCACTGGTCCTCCAGCAACGGGCGCCGCGGAACAAACTCCCAACCCGCCCGGTGGACCGTGTGGGCCAGCCAGCCGTCGTGGTAAATGCCCCGGTTGCCGAAGATTTCGAAGTACTGGGTTTTGTGCCGGTCTTTTGACTGGGCGTCATTAAACGAGTACAGCATGCTCACCCCCTGGATGGGAGTCTGCGGCGTGCCATTCACCGACTTAGGCTCGGGCAACCCCGCCGCTTCCAGAATCGTGGGCGCAATATCAATTACGTGATGCCATTGCGATCGGACTTCGCCTGGAGATTTGATCTTTCGAGGCCAATGGACAATCAGCGGGTTTCGACAACCGCCGTACGTACCCGCTACCTGCTTAGTCCACGAGAAAGGCGCATCGCCAGCCACGGCCCAACCCGCTGCATAATGCGGGTACGAATGCGGCCCACCCAACGCGTCATAATGCTTCAGGATATCC
>JAFEBR010000729.1 GCA_018242565.1 Planctomycetota bacterium
GGGATAGCATTTCGACGTATTTATTTCAACAATTGCGAGGTAAAGTGTGTGAAGTCAGTTTAGCGATATGTACAGAATCCGCGGTCTCCGCACGACGAAGATGTGCGTCGTACGGAGTTGCTGGGGGCAAGCTTTATCGAGAAGCTCAGGTGGCGGAGTCATGATCATTTGTCGGCATTCGATAGAAATAGTCTGATTGGAATTGAACTCGCAACGTGATGCAGGTTATGTTGACTGGTACCCGAAAATATGTCGCCGCTATCTCGACGGAATTCATCGACTGCGGCATTCTGAAAAATATCCCATAACTCCTTTTATGGGATGTTCTCCCACGGGCATTGCCAGCCCAATCCGCGATGGATCACTGGAACATCGTTCCCATCGGCGGTCAAATCACGACACTCCGGGGTGGCGCCGTTATCCCGCGGTTGTTCCTTGACGCAGGCGAAGATGCGTGTCGCCGATATCTGGAGTTCTTCGCCGCGACGATTCGGAACCAGAACACCCGGCAGGCGTACTTGCGAGCCGTCACCCAGTTCGCGAACTGGTGTGAGCGCCACGGTGTCGCGCTTCGGGAAATCTCCCCCCTGCTGACTTCCTTATATATAGAGGAGCTGGGACAGAGGCTCGACCGCCCGAGCGTGAAGCAGCATTTGGCGGCGATCCGCATGCTGTGCGACTGGCTTGTGATTGGACACGTCCTGCCGGTTAACCCAACAGCGTCCGTTCGGGGCCCGAAACATGTCGTAAAGCGAGGTAAAACTCCTGTTCTGACGTCGGAACAGGCCCGCCAGCTTCTGGATTCAATCGACGTGACGACGATTGTCGGACTTCGCGATCGGGCAATGATCGCTGCCATGGTCTTCAGCTTTGCCAGAATTTCGGCCCTTCTCGGGATGAACGTCGAAGACTACTACCCCGATGGCAAACGGTATTGGCTGCGGCTGCATGAGAAGGGCGGCAAGTTTCATGAAGTCCCGGCGCACCACAAGGCGGAAGAATATCTCGACGAGTACATTCTCGCGGCCGGCATCAACAATGCTCCCCACGCTCCCCTCTTCCGGTCCATCGACCGCCGCCGCCAACTCACCGATCGTCGGCTTTCCCGCCGCGAGGCGCTTGCGATGATCAAACGGCGTGCCCGAGCCGCGGATGTGCCTGATCGAATTGGATGCCATACGTTTCGTGCGACAGGGATCACGGCATATCTTTTGAACGGCGGAACTCTGGAACATGCGCAACGTATCGCAGCTCACGAATCGCCGAGGACGACGAAGCTGTACGATAGGACGACGGACGAAATTACACTGGATGAGATCGAACGGATCTCGATTTAATTCTGGACCGTCCGGTCAGTAATCGACGGCGGGAACATGCCAACGAATGACACTAGTTAATTGTCACGGGAAGACTTTTCACCTGCTGATCCCGTGCCTGCCGAATCGTAAGGATCCCTCGCAAAAAAGAGTTACGCCCCAAAAGTGCGAGACGATGAAGGTTTCACCGAGACTTCACTCGAACAATTCGTTGACCGTCGCAAATGGATGTCACCGCGAATCATCGAGGCTGATTAGTTCGAGCTTTTGCTCTTGGTTACGCACTGGTTTGAGTGGTTACGCCAGTTGTCAGGTCGACTACTGTTGTAGCACGTTGGTCGGAAACCCTTGCCGGCGGGGCATCGATCAAACTCTCGGTTGTTTCGCCTGTCTTTTTGGCCCTGTCGACGAGAGCCTTCCGAAAGTCCTCAAAAGCTTTCAGATCGCTTGCAACCTCATCGGGCGACGGTGGTGGGCTGGCGATCGCGGCCGCGGAATCATGGCCGTCGAGCCAGGTCGAGCATTTCGACATTCCGGATTCAATCGCGACGAGGTCGGATTGTTCGATCGAGACTTTTTTCAATCGTTGGGTTTCAATGCTCGGTCGAAATCTCAGAATCACGTCCTGCAAAAGTAATTCTTCAACCCCACGTTCCCAGGTTTCGCGGAGCTTGCCATAGAACTCCGCGACTCGTCGCCGGTACTCATCGGGTGATTCTGCTTGGATTTTCTTGAATTTGGCAGTCATGTTTTTTAACACCGAAATCCGGTCTTTGGTGCTGCACGCATACCACGGGCGAGGATCGGTCGGGATGCATTCGCCTGGCCCAGACGGGGACCGCGACACGGTTTGAATTAAGAGCGGAACACGTTGTTCGCCCGCTTCTCGTTCCAGCGCCAATAGGAAAACGACATCGTGCGTGAATACGATTACTTGGCGAGTCGCGCTCTCCTTCACAAGGCGGTAAGCGACCTTTTCGCGAAAGCGATGATCAAGAGAGCTGACTGGGTCGTCAAAAACAATCGGTGCCCGGGAATTGCCCGCATTTAGCTCGGCAAGAAACGACGAAATTGCGATAACTCGCTGTTCTCCCTCGCTGAGAATCCCAGAGGGCTTGGCAGTTTCCGACACCACAAGTTGATGTTTCGTTCTGCCTTTTTGACCGCTCTTTTTGACCTGTACAGGTACGCACAAAAGACCAAACTGCTTCATTTCGCCGGCTAGGCTTGTAATGAGTTGCTCGGTAACCGCCTGCTCCATTAACTCGGACCCGCGCCGCGTGATTGCGCTCGTGTCGAGGGCTTTCTCACACTTCTTGAGGTTCGCCTCCCGCTTTTTTAGGTTGATATACTTTCTGACAAGCTCGGAGTGCTTTTTGAGTCGAGCTCGATCCTCCAACGCAGCGAGCTCGTCAGTTAGTTTCTTAAATTCTTCCGGTCTGTCCGCGTTGTCGTAGTTTTGCGCCTCAGTTTCCAAGGCGACGGCAGCCGCGATAAGAAGATCGGCCGGGCTCGCAATGACGTCAGCGACGGAAACTGATTTGTTTTCGGCGACAGCTGTTGTGACTGCCAAACGCCTGGCCTTTGACTCTGTGAAAAACGATGCCACCCGGTCAGCGAGCACAGGATCGTGAGCCCGGACTTCGTCAAGAAGCGAGGGATCGTCGTCAATCACAGTTACTTTCAAGTCGGCAATGCGTTTAAGGGCGTTGCGAAATGTGCTTGCGGCTTCGTCGCTCCGCCTCGCCGCATTGTCTTTTATGAATTCCTCGAATCGAGTCAGGCGCTTGCCGGCTGCATCTGACAAGGGTTGCTGACACAAAAGGCAAACGGCACCATCGCGAACAACCGGGAATTCGTCGTTCGGGTAGGCGGATGTCTCTGAAAACCTGCGGGCAGCCTCAAATAATTCGCGCCACGGATCGGATCCTGTTGACGTCAGAGGATCGCCGCAGAATGCCTCTGTGGAGGCTAATTCCGCTGCTTTCTTTGTCGTCGTCGCGTTTAATTGAAGTTGCGCCAAATTCGTCAGCTCGTCGCGTGAGAGGGTCGTGTCGATGCCAGAAATGCTGGCTTTCAAATGCTCAAATCGCGTTTTGATGCGACGCAATTGAGAAGCTTTGATTTTCGGCGAATTTGCCTTGGCTGACGCCACCAGCGTCCGAAGTTCCTCAAGTCGTGCCGTGTCTTTGTCGTCGAGCGTGGACAAAGACACAAGCAGCTTTTCATCAGTATTCGCAGAAAGCGCGCGAACAAAACGACCTGCGGGAGTAGCGTCGGAATAATCATTGACCTGGTCAAACTGAGTCGGAACCCTGGCGATCTCTGCTGTAATTCGATTCTTCAAGCGAGTGCAAAGTTCAACAAGCCTTGGGAACGTATCCAGTCCGTAGGGCAGATAGTTGACCTCGTTGGCCTCGTCGACGAAGACGCGAGCACATTGGCTGTCGAACACAGCGATGTCAGACAACACTGCAGACGCCGGAGCTTCGGCCGTCCATCGCATGGCGATATGCTGATTGTCGACCAATAATTCAACCGTGGCGGCGGGCTTTGACTTCGATGGTTTTGATACATTTGTCAATATCGGCTGGCCCTTTTCGCGTGCATGACAGGCGTGCTTAAATACCCGCGCGTAGCCTGATTTACCGGCTCCGTTTTCGCCAAAAATAATGGTCATGCCATCAAGCCCAAACTTAAGCGATTGGCCGGGGATAAGCGCGTTAACATTTTCGAGGCTGTGAATTTCTTTGAGAAGCAAAGAACGGCCGGCAGGCGGGGAAACGTCTGCAATGTTTGAAAACGGAGTTGGTAAGATAGGAGCTGCACCAGGTTCCGAC
>JAFEBR010000730.1 GCA_018242565.1 Planctomycetota bacterium
ATTCCGGCCCCTGCCCTGCGGGGTGCCCCGGCCAGCCAGCCGGGAGAAGACCGTTGGCCGGGCGATCCGGCGGGATTGGTGTTTCTCTGGGACAACGCGGCCGCCGAAAATGTCGTGCCAGGAGAGCAGTCCGAGGCCGCTCGCACCTGTCGGGTCGACGCCCGCGGACGGGCGAAATACAACCGCTATTTTGATCTCGACTGTACCGGCGGGTCGTTTGTCGCCGAGGGGGCCGAACGCGACCTCGTGCCCCGCTGGCAGAAATCGCAGGCACTGACGATCGAGGCCGCGGTGACTCCGTCGCGCAGCGATCAGGCGGGACCTGTCCGTATTCTCACCAGTTCCGCGAATCCCGCGGCTCGGAATTTCTCGCTGTCGCAAGAGAAGAGCACGCTGGTGTTCGAAGTTGCGGGCAAGCCGGGGGCGCTGACCGCGGTCAAATTCGGGAAGACGGTGGGGGGGCAACTGCAGCATGTCATCGTGACGTGCTCGCGCGACGGGGTGGTCTGTTACGTGAATGGGGATTCCGTGGCGACTTCGCCCCGCGCGCCGGCTGATTTCTCAGCATGGGTCGAGCATCCCCTGGTGTTTGGTGATGAACCCACCGGGAAACACAACTGGAGTGGACGTCTCGAAGCCATTGCTTTATTCGATCGAGCGTTAACGGCCGAAGAAGCGCGACGGCACTACGATTTGTTTTCTGTCCGCCTCGATCATCGGAGCACGCCCGAACGGGTCCGGGTGCGGGCCAAGTGTCTGGAAGTTTCGCCGATCCCCAATCCCAATACGATTGTTCCCTACCGCCGGGCCCTGGTGGTCAACCGTTACCAGGTCGATAAGGTGTTGCAGGGGACACTGGAACCTCGCGATCTGCTCGTGGCTCAATGGGGCATTCTCGATAAGCTCGTGATCGCCGAGGCGAAACTCAAGGTGGGGCAGATCGTGGAACTGACACTCGAAGAATTTGATGACCACCCTGAATTGCAGTCTGAGCGACAGATTCTGGAAGTCGATGCCCTGGATCTGCCGTGGTTCTACGCGGTCGGGAAGTAACGTGCCACACAGTTGGCCCGTGGGTGGTGAATTTCCGGAGCGGTGGCTGGCCCCCCCTGCCCCGGTTCAATCCGGCGACGGATTTGCACCGGAAAGTGGCCGATGCTACAACTTTCCCGAGTACCGTCACCGGACAGGATGTTTACGCAGAAAAGGATAGCTCACGATGAACGTTCGAATGCTCGCAGGAATTGTTGTCGCCGCCAGCGCCGGGATCATGGCGCAGGCAGCGTCTGCGGATGTGAAGCAGATCACTCCCGAGCAGGTGCCCGCGAAAGTCGCGGCCGCCGTGAAAGCGAAATGGCCCAAGGCGAAAATCAAGAACGCCGCGGTGAATACAGAAAAAGACGCGACGCTCTACAATCTCGATCTGGTCGAAACCTCGGGTAAGAAGCAGAAGAAGTGGGGTGCCAGCCTGACCCCCGATGGAAAAATCGACGAGATTCAGGAGCCGGTCAAGCTGTCGGAAGTCCCCAAGCCGGTGCTCGCGGCCCTCATGAAGCGCTACCCGGCGGCCAAGAATCCCAAGGTCGACAAAGTCACCGAAGGGGAAGGCAAAGACGCGAAGGTCATGTACGAGTTCCGGTTCGGCACGCAGACGCGACTGGATGCCGAGGGGAAGGTTCTGGACGAAATCGAAATTGAAATTGAACTCGAGGAAGGGAAAGAAGACTGACCATGGCCGATGACGTGGCGGCGGTACAAAAATGTGCAGAGGCCTACGGTCGCCTGCGGACCGAACTGGCGAAAGTCATCGTCGGTCAGAACGAGGTGATCGAGCAGGTGCTGGTCGCGATCTGTGCCCGCGGTCACGCGTTGCTGGAAGGGGTGCCCGGGCTGGCGAAGACCCTGCTGGTCAGTTCGCTGGCGCGGGCCATGCATCTGTCGTTCAAGCGGGTGCAGTTCACTCCTGACCTGATGCCCAGCGATATCACCGGCACCGATATCATCCAGGAGAATCTGGAAACACGCAGCCGTGAATACAAGTTCCTTCCCGGCCCGCTGTTTGCCAACCTGATTCTCGCTGATGAGATCAACCGGACTCCGCCCAAGACGCAGGCAGCGATGCTGGAAGCGATGCAGGAGCGGCAGATTTCGGCAGGGGGGGCGGTGCATAAACTGCCGTCGCCGTTTTTCGTGCTGGCCACGCAGAACCCGCTTGAGCAGGAAGGCACGTATCCTCTTCCGGAGGCGCAGTTGGACCGGTTCCTGCTGTACATTCACCTCGATTACCCCAGCGCTGCCGAAGAGTGGGATATCGCCCGGGTCATTACTTCGGGCACTTCGGGTGAGATTCAGGCGGTCTTGTCGGCGGACGAGATTCAGACGATGCAGGATCTCGTCAACCGTGTGCCAGTGAGTGACCAGGTGCTGGGCTATGCCCACGCGCTGGTGCGGGCGACGCGGCCTGGTTCCAAGGAAGCACCTGAGTTCGTGAATCGCTGGTTGAGCTGGGGAGCAGGCCCGCGGGGCGTGCTGACGCTGGTCAACTGCGCGAAAGCCCGGGCCATTCTGCATGGCCGACATCACGCGACTGCTGGCGATGTGCAGGCGATCGTCAAGCCGGCCCTGCGGCACCGCATTGCCGGGAACTATGCCGCGCAGGCGGCCAACATGCGTAACGAGCAACTGCTCGACATGCTCATACAGGCGGTGCCCGCCGACCGGAAATACGAAAGGCCCGCGGCCTGATCATGTCAGCCAGTGTCCTGTCCCGCTATCTCGATCCCGACGTGTTGTCGCGACTGGCCGAACGTCATATCGAGCCGCGCGGACTCGTGCTGGGAAATCTGGCCGGCTCGCACAAGTCGCCGCTGTCGGGATTCGCCGTCGAGTTTGCCGGACATCGCGAATATGTCCGTGGCGACGACCCGAAACACATCGACTGGCGACTGTACTTCAAGCGCGACAAGTACTTCATCAAGCAGTACGAGATGGAGACGAATTTCGTCTGTCATCTGGTGCTCGATGTCAGTGCTTCGATGCGGTACGGCGTCGATCGGCAGCAGAAACTGCAATACGCCGCGCAGTTGGCGACGACGCTCGGCCACGCGGTCGTACGGCAGAGCGATCGCGTGTCGTTGACCACTTTCGATGAAACCCTGGGAGCCACGGTGCCCCCGGGAAACTCGATGGCGCAGGTCATGCGGTTGACCGAGTTGCTCGATTCGATTGAGCCGGTAAAGAAGACGCGGATGGCGGATTGCCTGACCGAATTGTCCGGTCGCATCGGCCGTCGGGAAATCGTGATGATCTTCAGCGACTTTCTGACCGATCTCGATGCGCTCGAGAAATCGCTGCAGCGGATGCGTTACAACCACCACGAAGTGGTGTTGTTCCATGTGCTGCATCACGATGAGCTGGCGTTTGAGTTCCACGGGCCGGTGAAGTTTGTGGGGCTCGAAGTGCCCGACGAACTGATTTCGCAACCCGAAGACCTGCGGCGGGCCTACCTGAAAGCCGTGGGCCGATTTGTCGAGCGTCTCGAAACGGTTTGTCACAACAACCGTATCGAGCGCGTCGAAGTCGACACGAGTCGCGATCTCGCTGAGGTGCTGATCGACTATCTGAATCATCGCAGCCGACTCAACCGCGGCCGCTAACTGTCTGGTTCAGGCTTGTCGAAACTGTCGTCGCGACAAGGGGGGGGGCGCTGCCAGACGTTGCACATAGCGCGTGTAAACTGCGCAGGTTCCGTAAGTTCGATACATTCTGCCTGCCCGCCTGTCGCCGGTGCTGCCACTCAAACCGGGAATACGGCCCGTACCGATAAGAATGGCAGATTCTCTCTGGCATCGGCCGAGGCCCCCGCGCATCAGGTGGCATGCCTGACTACAATAACGGGTACGCTTTGGAGCGGTATCTGAAGTGTGATGAGATCGGTTTGAGGAAAGGCGCTTGAATGTCGGCACGGCCCGTAGAAGCCCGCGATCAGAAAGAGGTTCGTCCCGTCACGGTTCCGCGGTTCGTGGAAGCGAAACGGCAGGGACGCAAATTGTCGGTGTTGACGGCGTATGATTTTTTATGGGCCAGCCTGCTTGACGCGGCCGGTGTCGATGCCATTCTCGTGGGCGACAGCCTGGGTATGGTCGTGCAGGGCAAAGCCAGCACGTTGCCGGTCACGCTCGACGAGATGATCTACCACGCCGAGCTGGTGGTGCGGGCGGTCAAGCGGGCACTGGTGGTGGTCGATCTGCCCTTTCTCACGTTTCAGATTTCGCCGGCGCAGGCAGTCGAGAACGCTGGCACGATCATCAAGCGCACCGGTGCGGCGGCTGTAAAACTGGAAGGGGGCGTGACGCAGGCGGCGACGATCGCGGCCCTCTCGGCGGCGGATATTCCCGTCATGGCACACGTCGGGCTGAAGCCGCAATCGGTTCTGAAGCTCGGGGGCTACAAGATCCAGCGCGATGCCGAGCGGCTTCTGGCCGATGCGCGGGCCGCCGAAGAAGCCGGAGCGTTCGCCGTGGTGCTGGAGTGCATTCCCCGCGGCCTGGCGCGTGACATCAGTGCGGCGCTGTCGATACCCACGATCGGGATCGGCGCCGGTCCCGACTGCGATGGTCAAGTGCTCGTGACACAGGACCTGTTGGGACTGACGACTGGGCACCGTCCGAAATTCGTGAAGACTTACGCGAATCTCGCTGAGCAGGTGACTCAGGCGGTTGGCCAGTACATCGCCGAGGTCGCCAATGGACAGTTTCCGGACGACGATCACAGTCACGCGTGAGACATTTCGTCTGCGGCGGAATCGCAGGCTGAGGATGACTCGCGAAGCGGGGCGAGTCAGGGGAACCGGGCAGATTTTCGATTCCCGCCTGACGAGTTACGACGTTCGCGTCAGGTGCGGCACACACACTTGGTCGATTACGACCGGCTGGCGAGCGTCAGTTCCAAATCGTGACGTTGACGGCGGCCCTCATTCAAGAACAGAGTTTCTTCCCAATACGCCGGAGTCATTCGAGGACACGTGATTGCCAGACGAACATGATCGTCGGCAACCTCGAGAACCGTGACCGTGACGTCTTC
>JAFEBR010000731.1 GCA_018242565.1 Planctomycetota bacterium
GAGTTTTTCTGAAAACTACGCCAATTTTTTCACGAAGATCGAGGTACCGATCGATTTCGACCTTGGTACGTGCCCGTTTTTAGGGAAATTTTGCCACGAGCGTTGTGGCCGTGTGCTGCGGCCCGCAGGGCCAGGTGTTCTGGGACGTCGCGTGTCAGGTTCGTCGGGCCGGCGTCATCACGTCCAGATCGATGAACGGCAGGCCCATGGGGTCTTGACGGTTTGTGGGTGGTGGGCGTACGTACCAGGGCTTCCCGCCCTGGCTATGAGAACGGCTGGCCCTTCGGGCCGTGCGGTAGTGCGTATTCGCAACGCGATTGGATGTGGGGGTAACTTGGACTGTCGACGGAGCGATCCACGACTTTCGTGGGACAAGTTTTTAACTTGTCGGCGAGTTGCGTCCGGCGGGCGGGGGCGGGTGATCAGCCAACAGGACGGGCCTGAAACGGTGGCGGGCTGTTGTTTTCGGGCACCGAGACGTGCGTAACCCACCGCGAATCCCCCCCTTCGATCGGGGGGATTCGTCGAGGCTGTTGGCATCGGCAGTGTGACTGACGGGTCATGCAGCAAATTGTCGGCAGACAAATCGGTTGGAGAATTGCGACCGCGGTTGGGCCGGAGGGTGTCGCTGTTGTGCGACATTGAAGATCTCGCGTTGGCGTTGGATCGACGGAGCAATCCACGACTTTGAATACCAGATTTTCGCGGTCGGGGGTCGATGGACTGGGGATGGGCTGGCGTGGTAAAATCGGCTCGCTGGCGAACACTCGGCGGGGTACCGTGCGAGTGTGATTTTTTGTGGGGTGCGGGCGTGATCGTACCCCGGAACCCGACAGGCCAGCAACGGAATGGCCGCAGTCGCGAGAGTGGCGGAATTGGCATACGCGCCAGACTTAGGATCTGGTCCCGCAAGGGTTGAGGGTTCAAGTCCCTCCTCTCGCATTTTCCAACGATTACAAACAGAGCCCCGCGTCGTCAAAGGACGCGGACTGGAATTCGACCGTTGACCGACGCCGAACTGGAAAAACTAAAAGCGGGCTTTCACGTCTGGATCACACTCCCCATCCAGTGGGGGGACCAGGACGCGTTTCAGCACGTGAACAATACGGTTTATATTCGCTGGTTCGAATCGGCCCGCATTGCCTATGGCGATCGGGCGGGGCTTGAACTCCAGGTCGCCGACCGAAAGATCGGCCCCATCCTGGCGGCCATTTCGTGCAACTACCGCCGGCAACTCACGTTCCCCGACACCGTCCATATCGGGGCCCGCGTCACCCGCATCGGCAACAGTTCTCTGAAAATGGAACACCGCGTGATCAGCGAAGCCCTGGGCGCCGTCGCGGCGGAGGGCGACTCGACGCTGGTCGCCTTTGACTACACCGGTCAGACCCCCGTGCCCGTGCCCGACATCGTGCGTGCCGCCATCGCACAGATCGAAGGACAGGCGGTGGGGTGAACGCGAAGCACATGCATCGGTTGCGGCTTGGCCATCCAACCGCCTGGCGACTCGAGTCCGCTATGGAAATCGCGGCTAACCGAATTCCTGACGTTCGCATAGCCGCTTTCGATCGCCAAAGGTCGTGTCGTTCCAGTTGCTGAAATTCGGCGGCCCGTGGGCCGGCCACCCGACGGCATCCAGAGAGGGAGTCATCCAGGCATGCATATTGCCATCATCACGGCCGGAGGGGCAGGAATGTTCTGCGGGTCGTGCATGCACGACAACACACTGGCCCGCGCCCTGCTGGCCGCCGGGCATGAAGTCAGCCTGATTCCCACCTACACGCCAATTCGGGTCGACGAACAGAATGTCAGCACCCCGCGGGTCTTTCTGGGGGGGATCAATGTCTACCTCGCCGCGCTCTTTCCGTTCTGGAATCGCCTGCCCAGGTGGATCACGCGCTGGCTCGACGCCAACTGGGTATTGCGTCTGGCGGCCCGACTGGCCATCAATACCAGTGCCAGCAAACTGGGGAAACTGACAGTCGCCATGCTCGCCGGGGATGACGGCCCGGAAGCCCGGCAAATCGACGAATTCGCCGACTACCTGGGAGGACAGTTGCGGCCCGACGTGGTCATGTTCAGCAACGCGCTGTTGGCCGGCCTGCTGCCGCGGCTTAAGCGGGTGTACAACGGTCGCATTGTCTGCCTGCTGCAGGGAGACGATATCTTTCTCAATGATTTGATCGAACCCTACCGCACCCAGGCCTTTCGTCTGTTACGCCAACATGTGCAGGTCTTTGATCGATTTCTGACACACAGCGAGTACTACCGCGATTACATGGCCGACCAACTGGCCATCAGCCCCGATCGGGTGCGGGTCGTGCCCCTGGGCATCGACTTGCAGGGGCACGATGGCCAACCCCGGCCGGAACCGGGAAAGCCCTTCACCATCGGCTATTTTGCTCGTGTGTGCCCAGAAAAGGGTCTGCACCTGCTGGTCCAGGCATTTCGGCTGGTCCACCAGGAGTTTCCCGAGACACGGTTGTTGGCGGGGGGCTACCTGGGGGCGCGCGACAAGGCCTATTTCGACGAGTTAACGCACGCTGCGCGGGACCTGGGCGAGGCGTTTCAGTATGTCGGCAGTCCCCCGGATCACGCCGGCAAGGTGAACTTTCTCAAACAACTCGATGCCTTCTCCGTCCCCACGACCTACCGGGAACCGAAGGGCCTGTCGGTCCTCGAAGCGCTGGCCAATGGGATCCCCGTGGTGCAGCCACGACACGGGGCCTTTCCCGAACTGATCGCCGCGACCGGTGGGGGGCTATTATGCGAACCCGACAACCTGGAGGATCTGGCCAAGTCCCTGATGGAGTTGATTGGGCAGCCCGAGTTACGCCGCGAACTGGCACAACGAGGGCATAATTCCGTGCACACGAATTTTGGTGTCGACGCCATGGTCGCCCGCACAGTCGCGGCGCTGCAGTAATGGGTGGCCCGATTGCAGGCTGACAAGAATTTGGGGAACTCTGCGGGGCCAGCCTGCGCACGACGGAAATTCCGTGGGCCAGGCTGGGAGAGGCGACGCCGGGGCGCTGACCGATTCGGTCAGCGCCAACCGGTGAGTCTAATTCACGCCCCCGTCGCTGGATTTCCCGGCAGCGGGCGTTTGAGACTTGCCCGTTTTGTCATGGGTCGCCGTCGCGGTGCGATTGGACTTGGACTCTTTGGCCTTGTCGCTTTTGGCCTTGGTGTCTTTGTCGTGGTGTTCACGCGGCACGAAATGCAGAGCCGCCGAGTTCATGCAATACCGCAGCCCCGTGGGGGCCGGGCCATCCTGGAAGACGTGCCCCAAATGGGCATCGCAACGACTGCATTCCACCTCGGTACGGACTTCATCGAGGCTGTGGTCGTCATGGTAGGCGACCGCCGATTCTTTCAAGGGCTGAAAGAAACTGGGCCACCCGGTTCCCGAGTCGTATTTGGCTTTGGAGTCGAACAAGGGCTGATCGCAGCAGACGCAACGATAGACACCGTCTTTCTTGGAGTGTGCGTAGATGCCGGAACCGGCCTGTTCCGTCCCCTTCTTGCGGGTGATCTTGAATTGCAGCGGCGTAAGCTGTTTCTTCCACTCGGCGTCGGATTTGACCACCTTTTTCAGCGGTTCAATATCATCATCGGACTCGTCGGCATGCGCATCGACGGAGTCGTGCGCAGCCCCCTCGGACTTGCCCTTTTTCGAGACTTTCGACTTGGCGTCGGCTTTCGTGGTTTTGTCGGCAGCGAGATTCGCTGACGGGACAGTGAGAACCAATGCCACAAAACTCAGCAGGCCCACACCGGTCAGGAATCGGAGTCCGCGGTTTGACATCGCAAAATCCCCTGAAAGAGTAGAAACTCAAGGTTTGTATATTATCTGCC
>JAFEBR010000732.1 GCA_018242565.1 Planctomycetota bacterium
CCGGTGGGCTGCATTTGTATTGCAGACGCCGGTCAGAGTAATCCCAGCATTCGATCCGATGGCAGTGGTGCCCCCGTAGCGGGCGGGGGCGATGCGGACCGGCCTTGATGGTGTTGTGCCATCAAGGCCGTCATTTTTCGAAGCAGGTGATGTGGCCCGGCGAACTGCCGAGGCCGCGTAATCCTGTTCAGGGGGATCGGGGGTCTCTGACCTCGTTCAACCTGACCGGCGTGGGGAGCTTCGAGCCTGGCGACAGGCCGAACCGGAATGCGACCCGACCAGGGAAGCGACCGTTCCGGGGACCGCTGGAAAATCCAGCGGCTGCGAATAGCTCAACCATGAAAGGCCCGCGAGGGCTTGCCGGTGAATTGTGCGGAAGACGGTGCCAAACCGCGAACGACCTCAGTCGGTGGATAGGGGGATGCTTCTACGTTCGGTCCCCCGAAAGCGAGCCTCTGGCTCGGCGACTGTGCCGGCTCGGAAGAGCGGGCAATACGACTGACGTTCCTCCCCGGTAACACGGGGTAGCGACGTGATCCGCATGATGAAGGAAATGACTAACGCAGGAGCCTCTGCGGCGGCCGGCTGGAAACCGGTGCCTGGACTGGTCGTCCGGGTGATTCAAACGCCATAGAGGGGGAGTGTGGCCTCAGTAGAAGCGCGTGGCAGCCGCGGCGGGAGCCGCAGTTGCGACCTGGCGATGTTCCCTGCAAGGCAGTGGGGACTCGTTCCAGCGTCAACGGGTGGTGCCGGACGCAGACGACGACGAAAGGGCTGACGAGCGTGTTTTCCAGTCTAAGTGCCGTGCCGGCGACTGAGCCTGTTCAGTCGCCGGTCCCGGAAAGGGCGCAAGCGGTCACACGAGACTGGTTCGGGAGAACTGGTCTTCTGTGGCGGCGAACCGACGACAGTACCCGAGTTGCGTCTTCACGCAGCGGGTACGTCGAAGGTTTCAGGGGATGATGGGTGGTATGGATTAGCGGGGCGCAATACATGAATGTAGTGTGTTGCGCTTCGCTCGCTCTTGGCAGTCGTCGATAGGCTGCGTCGTTAGCGAGAATCGCTCACACGCTGCCATCGCCGCTGTCGGTCTCCGGTTGTGTTCTTGCAAAGGATTGCGGCTTTCCGTGGAGCTTGTGCCATTGAACAAGCTCCACTTTCATTTCAGGGAGGACCATGCGCTACCGGGCGGAGGCGAGCAGCGTCGAAGGCTTCGTGCAGCAACTCGCCTGCTGCTACCTGACCCACGGCTACTGGCTCTACGTGACGGGCTGGATTCCCCAAGGGAAGGATGCCCACGCGATCGATGATAAGCTGATTCGGAAATACGGCATCGACGTTTCGGAATCGACCCGGGCGCGGCGGAAGCGGGCCGGCCAGGCCAACCTGCAATACCTCCGACACGGGCGCCTGTTCGTGATTCTCGCGACGAAGGGAGAGCACCGGTTCTTCGACGATGAGGCGAAGATGATCAGAGATTTCCGCCGGGTCCCGCTCAAGATTGCCGGTTACTCGATCAGCGTTCGCCGAGGGGGGCGGACTCGCGAGGGGAAGCAGGATGACCGGATGCACGCCCACGTGCAAATTGAACGGGAGCGGTTCCAGCAGGAAACGGCCTACCTGCTTCAGTTCTCGCGGGAGCGAGAACCCGACCGGCTTCAGCGGGAATTGTCGCTGGTGCCGTTTGAGCCATATGCGCCGGTTCGCCGGCAGATGCTGTCGCTGCTGCGGACCGTCAACCGCGAGCGAAAAAAGCTGGGATTGGGGGAGATTCCACCGACTGTGCTGCGACTGCGGCGGCGCGTCATAAAACCGTTTGCATGTCGGCCCGTCCTCGAAGCGGCTGCGAAGGAGTTGACGGGCCCCATGAGTCTGTGACCTTCAGGGGTCGATAAACTGTCGCGCTGGTGCTCGAAAGGGCGGCGTAAATTGAGATGTGCCGCTGAGCGGAAGTTGTGGCAAGCTGAACGGTATGAACGTTCTCTTCATGGTCCTTGGCGCACTGTGCCTCTTCTATCCGTGGCAGGCCCTCCTGCTGTGGATCGCGTTGCGGATAATGTCCCGGTGGTGCTCACGACGATAGGTGTGAATCGGTGGCGATGACGCCTCGTCAGGCCGTTTGCAGTCGCTCTTTATCGGAAGGGACAAACAGGCCACACTCTCGCGACTCTCGCTGCAAGAGAGCCAGCGCCTCCCCCCGAAATCCGGAGTGGAGTGCCGAGAGAATAATTGTCGCCGACTCATCGGCCACAACTGACCAGAAACAGGCGACGCGGCCGGCCTCGCGCTGGACGCGGCGCCACAGAAATCGCACGGTTTCCGGATTCTCCGGGCAGAAGAGTTCGAGTCCCTGGCGACTGACGATTCCGATGTAGGCTTGCAACATGATCGGATCCCTACCACAGCCACACCAAGAATGCAAAAACTGATTTCGGCGACGTCCGGCCTTTTCTCGCGAACGCGAGCGGCAGCGGGGACCGTCAGACCCCGCTGCCAGCGGTCAGGCCGCCTGGACCTCGGCCGCGGTGGTCGTCTCGGCTTGAGATTCGCCCAACAGCCAATCGGCTGACTGCTGGGCCTTCGACGCGGCGGTGAAGATCGCTCTCTTGTCGTTCTTTAGTAGCTTCAGCCAGTCGGCGATGTAGCCGGCGTGGTCGGGTCGGGGTTCGGTCGAGAGGCCAAGCCGGGCACAGAGGAACGCGCTCCCCAGCTCGGCGATCAGCTCTTCGGCGGCATAGGCCGAAGAACCAAACCGGCCGGCAAGATTGCGATCGAGCCTGAGGCTGGCACCTGACCAGTGACACATTTCATGCGAAAGGGTTGCATAATACGCTTCCGCATCTCGAAAACTGTCGAACCGCGGGAGGTGGATCCGGTCGTTGTTGATGTCGTAGAATGCTGCGGCGCCCCCGTGCTGAATCTCGGCCCCTTTGCCGAACAGAACCTGCTCGGCGGCCAGGATGCGTCCCCCTTCCGGCAGTTCGGCCCGGGTGGGCCGCTGATAGCCGTCGACCTGAGCCGCGTTGAAAACCGAGAAGCCGAGCGCGAGCAATCCGCGCTCCCGGCGGGAATTCTCAGAAGCTTCCTCGTCGCCCGTCCCCTTCGCGGCCGCTTCGAACGGCTTCCACAGCACGACCGTAGTAGCCCGTTCTCCTTTTCGCACGCTCGCCCCAAGTTGTTTCCATTGTTTGAATGTGGCCCAATTTCCGGTCTCGTAACCCTTCGCGTCTGCCTCGGCCCAGAGAATCAGCACGTTGATTCCACGGTAAGGGCGTTTCGAGACGGCGTTGATTGGACAGAAGCATTCGGCGTCCGTAATGTGCCACGGCATCCGAAACTTTGGCGCTCCTGCTTCGATGGCTGTAACGATCTGGTTGGTGACTCGGGTGTAAATGTCTTCGCGTTCGTTGTTCATGGTTGTTTTCTCCTATTGTTATTTTGCAGGTTCGCTGCTGCGAACTTGACTAGGCCCGCGCCAATGAGCGGGGGAATCGCCGTCCAGGACGGAAGCCACGGAGGGGGATCACTCAGGTTGCACAAGCGCAGCGCGGAAACCTGGGGAGACCGTGGCTGTAGCCGCAGGGGATCCTTGACGGCGTTGGGGCCGCAGGCCCCCAGTATTTTCAACCTTCTGAAGAATCCATCCGCCGGAGCCCCGCGACGACAACTTCCCCCGCGTTAGGGATGTGCAGGGGGCGCAGCCGTGCGGCGGATTACCGTCCGCCGTACCGAGCGCCAGCGGAGCGCGAAGCAGCCCGCCCCGAAGGGAAACGCCCGAGATTGTATTTTCACAGCGTGATCTTGATGCTGCCTGTCAACCCGGGAAGTCTGCAGAGTCCGGTCACTTCGTCGTTTCGCAGACCATTCTTGCCTGTAGCACTTGACAACTCAGTCGGCCATTGTTTTGATTAATCAAAATAATAGATTTGATTGAGTCGCATCTCCTGTAAGAGATTATCAAAAACACTTGATTTGTCATCCGTAGAAAGGCTCCCGGCATGCAATCTCAAAAGGAAACGCGACGCCGCAGATCGCAAGGTTTTACTCTGATTGAACTGCTGGTGGTCATCGCCATCATCGCCGTTCTCGTTTCGTTGCTTCTGCCCGCGGTCCAGCAGGCCCGCGAAGCGGCGCGGCGGACGCAATGTAAAAGCAATCTGAAACAGATTGGGCTGGCACTCGCGAATTATGAATCAG
>JAFEBR010000733.1 GCA_018242565.1 Planctomycetota bacterium
CCGTACAACTCTGTTCGGCATAGTAATCGGTGAACAGCATGCCTTCGCGGGCCACGCGGTCAATATTGGGTGTCCGGTATCCCATGACTCCCATCGAATAGGCACTGACGTTCGACTGCCCGACGTCGTCGCCCCAGATGATGCAGATGTTGGGCTTTTTCCCAGTTTTCTGGGCTGCCGCCGTGACGTTGAGATTGTGTGCCGCCAGCGCCAGGCGCTCGGCCTCCGTCGGGCGGACCGCTTCCCGCCGCTCGGCAGCCGGGGCGGCGTTTCGATTTTCGCGCCGGTCATTGGCAACCGTCGCGTGGCTTCCCGCCGTCGCAACGATGTAACCCAACACCGCTCCCGCCGCGATGGAATACAGCGCACGCAATGAAAAGACATTGCTCATACAGACACCCTTAATGAAATGTTCATGAAACTCTTGAAGCGACATCGACCACACACGGCTGATGTTTCGCCTTTGCCGAACGACCGAATCTGGAGATCCTAGAGATGAAGAGACGACGTCTTAGCCCAGATGCGAGAGCGCGCCGGATTCTATCGTCCCCCCTGCTTCGCAGGCAAGTAACCACGTAGCGACCCGCAACCGAATCTCGCAGACTGACTACAGAGAGGCGTTCGCCAGGATGACGCCCCGCGCCATGTGGTCAGCCCGGACGACCGAATCTTCGATGACGGCCCCAGCCCAGTCGGCCCGGTTCCTATCTGGCTTTTCCTGACAGGCAGGTCAGCATTCCCCTGACCCCAATGCATCACGGTTTCGATCGATCTGGCAGCCTCGTGAACAGCAAGGTATGCTCATGTCTCCATACTGCTGGCGCTGGCAGGCTTGTTTTCCGGAAAGCATGGTCATGACAGAACGCGGTTGCCAAGGCCCACTGCGGCGTAGAGAGTTCCTGCGGGTGGGCACGCTGGCCTTGGGTGGACTCACTTTGCCCGATCTGCTGCGGCACCGGGCACACGCTGGCCAGGGGATCCCGACAACTTCGGTCATCCTGTTCTGGATGTGGGGCGGCCCCAGCCAGCTCGAAACTTACGACATGAAACCCCAGGCTCCACCCGAATACCGTGGGCCCCTGTCTCCGATTCAGACAAACGTCCCGGGACTCGACATCTGCGAGTACCTGCCTTTGCAGGCGCAGATGGCCGACAAATTCTCGATCATCCGCTCGTTGCACCATGAAATGGCGTCGCACAACGATGGCAGCATTGAAGTGCTCACGGGTAAGACACCCCGCGTCGCCGATCCCACCTCGACCGCCAAATCGGAGCATCCCGATTTTGGCATGATCGCCAGTTATGCCCGCGGCGGCCGTCCCGACGGCATGCCGCAATACATCGGCCTGCAGCGGGCACCGTTCATGACGATGCCGAATTATCTGGGTGTCTCACACAAAGCGTTCGAGACCGGTGATCCCTCCAAGACGGACTGGGCACCGCAGAATCTGACGCTCGTAACGGGCCTCGACAACGGACGGCTCGACGATCGGAAATCGCTGGTCCGCCAGTTCGATCGGTTCCGCCGCGATCTCGATTTCGGCCGATCATTGGCCGGGGTTGATGAGTTCCGATCCGCCGCCTTCCAGATGCTGACCAGCCCCGCGGTCGCTCAGGCGTTCGACCTGCACGGAGAAGACCCAAAACTCCGTGACCGCTACGGACGACACCGTTGGGGCCAAAGCTGCCTCTTGGCGCGACGTCTGGCCGAGGCGGGCACCGCCGTCATCAACATCGATGCCACCGCTCCCAACGACACCACCAAGCACTTCAGTTGGGACGATCATGCCGGGGCATTCCATCTCGATTATGCCCAGCGCGAACGCTTGCCTCAGATGGATCAGGCGCTGTCGGCCCTGGTGCAAGACCTGCACGACCGGGGCCTGGAACAGCAGGTGCTGGTGATCGCCTGTGGGGAATTTGGCCGGACGCCACGGGTCACTTACGCCCCCAAGAACTTCTCAGATCAGCCCGGCGTCGGTCGCGACCACTGGCCTCAGGCCTTCAGTGCATTCATCGCCGGGGGCGGTTTACGCATGGGACAAGTCGTGGGCGCCACGACCGCCCGCTCAGAGTACCCGATCCAGAATCCCGTCACTCCGCAAGATCTGCTGGCCACGGTCTATCGACATCTGGGGATCGATCCTCAGCGCAACGTCAACGATTTCGCCGGCCGCCCGATTCCCATCCTTCCGGCCGGCAAACCGATCGCCCAACTCATCTGAAAGGTGAGCCCCCACGCGACTCTCCAAAACGACAAGGCCGGTCACTTCTCGACCGGCCTTGTTCCTATCGGGCACACTCACAGAAATTCATTGGGTGGCCACAGTCGGCGCGGCCCCGGCACCGATGCGCCACGACAACCCGCCACCAACCCAGTAGTTGTCATGAATGCTGACCGTCGTGGTCGCCAGTCGATCTGACGCGTTGAAGGCATAGCCGGCAAACACATCCAGATCGATCCCCGGCATGAAGACGTCGCGGATCCCAAAGCCGGTCGTGATCCGGTTCTGAGTGATCGCGGCAAACTGAGCCTGCACATACCGGGCGGCGGGAATCCCATCCGGCACAGGGATACCGGCGATATTGGTCACCACCGGTCCGCTCAGCGGGTTCTGGTTGTACGCATAGCCCAGACGCAATCGCAAACGGGGATTCCATTCGTACTGACCACCAAACTGGAAGGCCCACTGATCGTCGTAGATCTGGCCGAACAACTGGCTCTGACTCCACTGCTTGTACAGGATGTCGGCCGCCAGCAGCAGTTTACCTTCCATCAGGCTGCTGTCCGCCAGCCCGAACCCGATATTCTCGGGGAGATCCATGGGAACGTTGCGGGCCGGTCCTATGGGCAACTGGGCCGCGTTCTTGAAATCGAATCCCTGTTCCGATTGCCAGTAGACACCCACCGAGGTCGTCGGCGTCACAAAGTAGTTGGCCCCCACGGTACCCCGCGCCCCATAGGCGGTTGTCATAGCGCCGATCCCCGAGAATGGTCCGTCGATGTAACCGGTTCCCAACTGAAAGGTCGCCCCCACAGAAAACCCCTCGAAGATATCCACCCCTAAACCGGCCACCATTTCCAATACCGCCAGTTGTGACGCGGTACTGTTCGATTGGGGGATTCCGCGAAAGTTCATTCCCGTTCCCGCATTGGATATCAGTGCCAACCCCGCAGTCACGGGCAGGCCGGCGGCATCCAGACTTTGCGTTACACCAATGTTGCCCAGCAGCGCGCCGGGCTGTGTTGACGTGGCGTCGTAGGGTTGGACTCCAATCAGCGGCAAGGGCGCAGCCTGATTGAAGTGGACGTTGGCGTCGGCCCAGCCTCCGCCGAATGAAAACTGTGTTCCCTGGTATTGTCGCATCGTCGCCGGGTTGGCATTGATTGCCGACTGCAGGTCTTGGGGCCGACTGATGCTGACACCTGCCATACCGCCCGAAGCCGGCATCAGGTTGTCGTGCAGTTCCACTCCAAACGTCTGCGCCTGCGCAACGCCACCGGTCAGGGCGACCACAGCGATCATCGTGATCCATCCGCTGCGACTGAACATGGGGACCTCTCCTTGAATACCAGAACCTGAACATTGGCCCCGCGTGTGCCCTGCGGGGAGCAAATTCGAAACTTGCCCCGCCCGAAACGAATTCTGCGACGGGGGGCTTGAGTCCCGGATCGAAAATCCGGGGTGCAACATTGTTTTCGGCTGTAAGGAAATTAACGTTTCATCGGAAACTGCCGGAAACCCCGCAGGAATTGGATATTCCGGTTAGTGGGGCGACGAAATCGCCGTACCTTTCCCAATCCGCCACGCCGGCCACGTGCCGTGTCCGGAAATTCCTTCGGAACCGAAGGGATAGTCCACGGCCACCCGGTCATCCGGCCAGACTCTGGCCGGCCGGGTCATACCCGCTCTTTCGATTCCGGCAGAATCGGAACGCTTCGTTGCCCCGACCGCCGAATTCCCCCGACTGCTCCAGAGACACCTGAAAAACGGCGCCAACCCCAGTACAGTAGGGGGTAGCGCCGCTTTACAACTCACAGCGGGATGAACGTGATGTTCCATTATCTGTCTCCCTGGCGACTTCTTTCCCACCGGGCTCTAGTCGCCACAGTGATCACGCTATGCACCGCCATCACATACGGTGCCGACAAGCCACTGGCGTTTCCGCGGATTCCACCAACGCCACCGGCCGCAGCGTCACAAATGTTCGAAACACAGGACGGCTTCCGCCTGACACTGCTGGCGGCCGAACCACTCGTCACCTCCCCCGTCGCTCTCGAATATGACGAACATGGCTGGGGCTGGGTGCTCGAAATGCGAGATTACCCGTTCACCGACAAGACCACCGACCAGCCCTTCGCCGACAAATCGGCCGACTTGCCGCTGGGGCGGATCCGCCGACTTCGCGACACCGATGGCGACGGCCAGTTCGATGAGAGCACGATTTTCGCCGACGACATATCGTGGCCCACGGGCATCGCCTTCTGGAAAGGGGGCGTCTACGTCGCCGCCACTCCCGACATCTGGTACCTGCAGGACACCGATGGTGACGGCCGGGCCGATGTACGTCAAAAGGTGTTCACCGGCTTTCGCAAATTCAACATCCAGGCCGTGATCAATAACCTGAAATGGGGACTCGACCACCAGATCTACGGCGCCGGCGGCACAAACGGCGGCAAAATCGTGTCGCTGGCAACGCCCGATCAGCCCCCTTTGACGATGGGGGCCCACGATTTTCGTTTCGACCCGCGGCAGCGCCGGCTCGAACTCCTGTCGGGTGGCGCCAGGTTTGGTCTGTCGTTCGACGATTGGGGTAATCGGTTTCTGTGCAACATCCGTAACCCGGTGATACAGGTTGTCCTGCCCGCCCATTACCTGGCGCGCAACCCGGCGGTGCCCGTGCAGAAAGTGCTCTTCGATGCGGCGCCCGCAGGAGACACGCTGCCGGTCTATCGCAGCAGCCCTTCGGAAGCCTGGCGCACCTTCCGTGCCCAGCGCTGGTCGGGTGACGCCGAGGGATTGCTTTATCCTCGCAGCGAACTCGTCCCCGACGGCTATTTCACATCGGCCTGCGGCATCACGATCTATCGCGGGTCGGCCTACCCGGCGAGTTACCGCGGGCAGGCGTTTCTGGCGGATGTCGCCAGCAACCTCGTCCATCGTGAAGTTCTGACGGCCAGTGGGGTCACCTTCCAGGCCCATCGAATCGACGAACAAACTGAGTTTGTTCGCTCCACCGACATCTGGTTTCGTCCGGTGAATTTCGTCAACGCGCCCGATGGCACGCTGCATATCGTCGATATGTATCGTGAGACGATCGAGCACCCCTGGTCGATTCCCGACGACATTAAGGCGGCACTCGACCTGGAAAGCGGGCGCGACAGTGGCCGACTGTGGCGACTCGAACCACCCCAGTTCAAGATTCCAGCCCGGACCGACCTTTCCGTTCTCAACAGTTCGCAACTTGTCGCTTTGCTTGAACACCCCAATGCCTGGCACCGAGAGACGGCCCATCGACTCCTTTTTGAACGTCAGGACGACGGCGCCGTCGCCCCCCTGCGGCAGCTTCTCAGCTCGAGTCGGCAGCCTCTGGCCCGCCTCCATGCGTTGTGGAGCCTCGCCGGACTGAACGCCCTGGAAAACGCCGACCTCGTCGCTTCGCTCCAGGACGAAGTGGCCGGAGTCCGCGAACATGCGGTACGGCTGGCCGAACCACGGCTGTCCACCCACCCTGCACTGCGGGAGCGGGTGATCCAATTGGCACACGATTCCGAACCGCGAGTGCGGTTTCAGGTCGCCTTTTCACTCGGTGAAGTCGATGGCGACACGGTTCGGATGGCACTGGCGGCCATCGCCCGCCGCGATGCGGCGGATGACTCGATCCGTGCCGCGGTGCTCAGTTCGTCAGCCGGTCGCAGCGCTCACCTGATCGAAAACCTGGTTCGCGATGCGGAATTCGCGAACTCACCTTCAGCCCGGATCATTCTGCGGCAACTGGCCCAATCGGTCGGCAGTGAACGGTCTCCTGCGGAGTTGCAGGCAGTGGCCCGAATTCTCCTGGCTCCTGGCGGGCGGGCTGAAGCCCGCCCCTGGCAGACCGAGGTCGTTTGTGGCCTCGGGGAAGGCGCTCGCCGCAAAGGTCAATCGCTCACCACGATGTTCCAGAACCTGGAACCGCGCTTGAATGAACTGGCGGCTGACCTGTTGCAGGAAGCAGGCCGTACAGCCAGCGACCGATCCATCGATTTGGCGCTGCGTCTGCCCGCTGTTCAACTGCTGCGACTGGCCCCCTGGTCGGTCGCGCGAGATCCGCTGGCGGCGCTGCTCGATTCGAAGGAACCTACGGCCCTGCAACTGGCCGCGATCCAGGCACTGGCGGAATTCCCGGACCAGGACGTTGGCCCCTTGCTGCTGGCCGGGTGGACACATTCTTCCCCCGCGGCCCGTACGGAAGTCATCGAGGCTCTCTTAGCACGCCCCGAGCGCATTCCGCTGTTGTTCGACGCCATCAGCGACGGACGCATCGGCACCGGCCAAGTCAGCCCGGTCCGCCGAGGCCGGCTCATGAAGCACACCGATCCCGCCATCCAGCAGCGGGCGCAAGCTTTGTTCGCCGTCGATGCCCCCGGAGCGCGGGATACCGTCATTCGTGATTACGAGCAGAAGCTCGCACAACTCAAAGGTGACCGCGAGCGGGGTCAGGTGCTCTTCCAACGGGAGTGTGCCACCTGCCATCGACTGGGCAACGTGGGCTTTGACGTGGGGCCGAACCTCGAGACGGTTCGCCATCACCTTCCCCGACAGGTACTGACCAATCTGCTCGATCCGAATCGGGAGGTCTCGCCCGGCTACGTCGAATATGCGGTCGTCCTTAAAGATGGACGCACAGCCACCGGGATCGTGACATCCGAAACCGCGACCAGCCTGACCTTGCGGCGACCGAACGGCGTCCAGGAAACGTTGCTGCGGGACGGTATTGAAGAGATCGCTGGCAGCGGCAAATCGCTGATGCCCGAGGGATTGGAAAAGAAACTGATGCCACAGGAGATTGCCGACCTGTTGGCGTTTTTGCTGACCCGCCAGCCTCCCCCCGCGATACCGGCGCGCGAATCACCCGACTCGAAGAACTGAGTCGCGCATCGGCCCCCGATGAACGGGGAGTTGTGCAGATACAGTTGCAACTCGATTTTCCCCCTTTTATCCTGCAGCCTCCATTTTTCCCCAGAAAATACGTATCAAATCCATACTGGCGGAATCCACGACAGTGTCAGCGATTTGAGGACTCTGATTCATGCATCGACTCAATTGGCAAACCTTTACATTATTCGCGGTGTCTCTGGTGTTCGGTCTCTCCGCCTGTGAAGGGTTGCAGGACCCGCCGGAAAAGAAATCGATTGCCCCTTCTGCGACGCCCCCCAAAATTGAAGATCCTGTCGACACGACTGGGTTCAAACCCAAAGCAGCGCCGCTGCCGACACTCCCCAAGGGGTGCGGCGAAATCGACGCAGACGCCCCGAAAGAACTCAATTTCACACCGAGTGGCTTGTATTACCGAGTCCTTCGCAAATCGGACGGCAAAAAGCCGACTTACGACGACACGGTTCGCGTCCACTATTTCGGAAAACTCGCGGACGGCACCCAATTCGACAACTCCTACGAGCGCGGCCAACCGGCCGAATTCGGACTGTACGGTGTCATTCCCGGTTGGACGGAAGGCATGCAGTTGATTGGCGAAGGGGGCATGATCGAGTTGGAAATCCCCTATCAACTCGCCTATGGAAAAGCCGGCAGACCACCCACCATCCCGGCGAAGGCCGATTTACGATTTGTCGTGGAACTGCTGGCCGTGAATCCGTCCCCCGCTGCACGTCACGGTTCGGGGAAAATTGACGTGACGAACTTCAAACCCAAGGCGGCTCCCTTGCCGAAACTTCCGGAAGGAGCCGGCAGTATCGACGCGGATGCCCCCGCCGAACTCGTCTTCACGAAAACCGGCCTGTATTACCGTATCTTGCGGAAATCAGAGGGGAAGAAGGCGCAATGGAATGGGACGGTCAAAGTGCATTACCAGGGGACGCTCGATAACGGCGAGCAGTTCGACAGCAGCTACGAACGGAAAGAACCGGCCGAGTTCGATCTCCGCGACGTCGTCGCCGGCTGGACGGAGGGCCTGCAACTTGTGGGCGAAGGGGGCATGATCGAACTCGATATCCCCTACCAACTGGGATACGGACATGAAGGACGTCCACCCCGGATCCCTCCAGGAGCGAATCTGCATTTCATAATCGAGATCATTTCGGTCAAATAATTGTCGTGCGGCCGAGACAGACCGTCGCGCCCGAAATCTGTGGATTTCGCGCGGGGGTCCGCAGCAACGGCCCCGATTGGGGGAAAACCGCTTTTTGACACGGAATTCCTGAAAATTCAGATCAGGAATCTCCCGATTCCGACTCGGAAGCTTGACAGATGGCCCGTGCCAGATATCATATTGAAGCTCGTAAATATGTTCGGTATTGAAGTGAGATTTTGAGTTTCCGTACGCGTTCCCACCTGACTCGCAGCGCCTCGCGAATTGAACTCCAGCGGAAATTGAGGACCGGATTTCCGTCCTGCCAGTAGTAAACACGAGAATTGACAGTAATTGCGGCGTCCCACTGGGGGCACCGCACCACCGACCAGCGCTCCTGCGGATTTCGACTTGAACGCCCTTTTGCCAATGCCCCGCGTGGGACAGCGGTCTGCGGCGTTCGTTTTCGGCGAGCCTTGGTGTTTTGAATCTCAATCATTCCACAGCATTCCATTTTCTTTACCGTGAGGGAGTGACACCCGTTATGCAACCTGCTTCGCAGAAGACCACCGGTACCTGGCACGATGACCCGGCCCACTTTCGCAAGGTGTCGCGCCGTAACTTCCTGACCGTCGGTGCGCTGGCCGGTATTGGCAGCCTGACGTTGCCCGAACTGCTCATGCGACAGGCCCAGGCCGAGCAGAAGAATTACGACCACTTCAAAGGCACCGCCAGCTCGATTATCCACATCTTCCTGCCCGGTGGCATGGCCCACCAGGAATCGTTCGATCCCAAGCCCTACGCGCCGATCGAATACCGCGGCGAGATGAAGCAGATCCAGACGAAGATTCCCGGTGAAATGTTCGGCGAAACCCTCGCCAAGACCGCCGGCATTGCCGACAAGTTGACCGTCATCCGCTCGATGACTCACGGCGAAGCGGCCCACGAGCGCGGGACTCACAACATGTTCACGGGCTACCGTCCCAGCCCGGCTCTGCAGTATCCCAGCATTGGCAGCGTGATCAGCCATGAATATGGCCCCCGCAACAACCTGCCCCCCTATGTCTGCATTCCCAGCCTGCCGAACATCTATGCCGGCACAGGCTATCTGAGCAGTGCGTTCTCGCCGTTCAGCCTGGGAAGCGATCCTGCTGCCGGCGGGTTCAAAGTCCAGGATCTGGGCCTGCCCAACGGTGTTGATGATTCGCGGTTCACCACCCGCAAGAACATGCTGACGGCGGTCAACGACCACTTCAACAAGAAGGAAAAAGCCGACGGCCTGACCGCCATGAACACCTTCTACGATCGGGCATACAGCCTGATCAGTTCGCAGGCGGCGCGCGAAGCCTTCAATATCGAAGCCGAACCCGCCGCTGTTCGCGACGAGTACGGCCGCAACACCGCCGGGGCCCGCATGCTGCTGGCCCGCCGCCTCGTGCAGGCCGGTGTGCGACTGGTCAATCTGACCTACGGCGGCTGGGACATGCACAACGCCATCGTCCAGGGTTTCCGCGGCCAGATGCCCGCGTTTGACCAGGCATTTGCCGCCCTGATCACCGATCTGGAACGAACAGGCCTGCTCAACGACACGATCGTCATGATCTCGTCGGAATTCGGCCGGACACCCAAGATCAATGCCCAGGCTGGCCGCGACCACTGGCCCAAAGTCTTCAGCGTCGTGCTGGCAGGCGGCGGAATCAAGCGCGGCAGCATTTTCGGTTTGTCGAACTCCACGGCCTCTGAACCGGAAGAAAACCCGATCGGTCCCGAGGACTTGTTCTACACGTTGTACAACTGCCTGGGCATCGTTGGCGACAAGGAGCTGATGGCTCCCGGTGACCGTCCGATCGAAATCATCGACGGTGGCAAAGTGCGTAAAGAATTGCTGGCGTAACGTTTCTGGCGGACTGCGACAAACTGGCGAGCTGGCGGCACCTCGGGAGATTGGCCCGAGCCCGCCTGATCGCAGGTGGAATCGAGTGCTCCCGCGGGGCCCGATTCGATCTGCCCCACCGCATGTCGGTACGGCTCGCCCAGTGAGGCCGCAGGCCCGCCGCATAGGGGGAATCTGCTGATGTCTTCAGTCCACATGGGGCGCGTCGTCGCCACTCTTTGTCTGGTCGTGCTCTCGGGGGCTTCAGCCCAGGCCGCTTCGCCTTCGCTCGGCGGGACCACTCCGCGAGGTGCCCAGCGCGGCACCGAAATCGAAGTTGTCTTAAGTGGCGCACAACTCAACGACGCCCAAGAGGTCTTGTTTTACGAACCGGGCATCGAAGTCACCAAGCTGGAAGTGGTGAACCCGACCACCGTCAAGGCCCTGTTCAAGATCAGCCCGGAAGCAATGCTTGGCAGCCATCGCCTGCGAGTCCGCACGGCGACCGGCGTTTCTGAATTGCGCCCCTTCTTCGTCGGCGCTCTGCCAGAGGTGGCCGAGAAAGAACCCAACAGCGATTTCGCTGCCCCGCAGCCCATACCGATGAACGTCACGGTGAACGGCGTGGCCGACAACGAAGACGTCGATTACTTCGTCGTTGAAGCCAAAAAGGGAGATCGCATCTCCGCCGAGGTCGAAGGCATCCGCCTGGGAATTACCCTGTTCGATGCCTATGTAGCCATCATGAACACGGCCCGTTTCGAACTCTCATCGAGCGACGACAACGCGCTCGTCTGGCAGGATGGCGTCGCCTCGATCATCGCCCCCGAAGATGGCAAATACATCATTCAGATTCGCGAAAGCTCGTACGCCGGCAATGGGGCCTGTCTGTACCGCCTGCACGTCGGGAACTTCCCGCGACCGACAGCCTTGCTGCCGGCAGGTGGTCGCTACGGCGAAACCCTGCCCGTCAAATTCATTGGCGACGTGCTGGGCGATCGCGAAGCCACTCTGACTTTGCCCACCGATCGAGCCGCAAATTTTTCGGTCTTCGCCAAGGACGATAAGGGCATCGCACCGTCGCAGAACTGGTTCCGTCTGTCGGACCTGCCCAACGTCATCGAGCAGGAACCGAACGAAACCCACGACAATGCCACCCGCTTTGCCGCCCCGGTGGCTTTGAACGGCATTCTCGAAAAGCCCGGTGACAGCGACAATTTCCGGTTCACCGCCAAGAAGGGCGAAGCCTACGACATTCGAGTGCATGCCCGCAGTATCCGCTCGCCTCTCGATCCGGTGCTGACGATCAGTGCTGCGGGTGGCGGTGCGATTGCGGCTAATGACGACACCGGTGGCCCCGACAGCTTCATCCGGTTCGGTGTGCCAAATGACGGCGATTACGTCGTCAATGTGCGTGACCACCTGAACAATGGCGGACCGTCGTATGTGTACCGGATTGAACTCACGCCGATTCAACCCAAGCTCGTCCTGACGACGAACGAGTTCGTGCAGTACGTCCAACCTGTGGTTGCCGTGCCTAAAGGAAATCATTTTGGTCTGGTGCTGTCGGCCCAGCGGTTTGATTTCGGCGGACCACTGGCCCTGCGGGGAGAAAACCTGCCGGCTGGCGTAACACTTGAAGCACCGCCGATGCCGGCGAATGCAGCCGTCGTGCCGGTCCTGTTTCATGCCACCCCTGAAGCGGCCGCCTCGGGGAAGCTGGCGGAAGTCATTGGCTCGCTGGTCGACCCGAATCAGCCCAACCTGAAAGTAGAAGGGGGCATCCAGCAGCCAATCGTGCTCGTCCGCGGTTTGAATCAGATTCCGTTCTGGACGGAAAACACCAACAAACTTCCCGTGGTAGTCACCGAAGAGGCGCCGTTTGAACTCGCGATCGTCGAACCCAAAGTCCCGCTGGTTCGCGGCGGCCAGATGGACCTGAAAGTCGTCGCCAAACGCAAAGAAGGTTTCAAGGCCGCGATCAAGATCGACATGCTCTGGTTGCCCCCGGGCATTGGTGCCAGTGGTTCGATTGCCATCGCCGAGGGACAGAACGAAGCCGTGATCCCCATGAATGCCGCAGGCAATGCCGAACTGGCCACCTGGAAGATCGCCGTCCGGGGCGAAGCCAACTCAGGAAATGGAAACATCATGGTCTCGACCCCGTTCGCCAACCTGCGGATCGCCGAGATGTACATGACACTGGCCTTTGAGCAGGCCGCGGTCGAACAGGGAAAAGAAACTGAACTGGTTGTGCACATGACGAAGCAGTTCGATTTCCCGGGAGTGGCAAAAGTCAATCTGATCGGACTGCCCAACAAGGCCGTCACCACGACGCAGGATGCCACCGTCGAAACCAAAGATCTCGTATTCAAGATCACCACCGATATGACGACCCCCGCGGGAAATCATGCCAACCTGTTCTGCCAGATTATCGTCACCGAGAATGGTGAACCGGTGATCCATAACATCGGCACCGGCAAGCTGCGGGTCGATGTCCCCCTGCCCCCCAAGAAAGACGCCCCGCCTCCTCCTCCGATGCCGACTCCCACGCCGGCACCGGCTGCCGAAAAACCTCCGGAACCCAAACGCCTGACCCGCCTGGAACAACTCCGACTGGAGCAGCAGGAACGGGAAAAGGCCAAGAAAGGCGGCGCGGCTCCTGCCGCCCCCCCCAAATAAGTTCAACCAGACCACCAGTGAGTCATAGTATTTCGCCCCCCCTCGGTTGCCTTAGGCCACCGAGCGCACGAACCTCTGATTCACTCGTCATACAATCTGCGTGTCATCCCCACGGAGATCATCAGATTTTAAACTTCAAGAGATTGCGTCGCCTGGAATCGTAACACCTCGAGATGCGGCACGGCCGGCACGGGTTCATCCCGCCACCGGCGGTGTGTGAGGTGCGAGATTCCGCGCTTATTTCAGTTGTTCATACGTCGTCATCACGGTTGAGGCTCATTATGAATCGCGGTCTTCGGCTCTTTGTTTCGGTCTGGGCACTGGTTGTCTGTACTCAGGCAACACTTGCTCAAGAAGCCTC
>JAFEBR010000734.1 GCA_018242565.1 Planctomycetota bacterium
CAAAATCCCGACCCTCAGCCGCTCTTTTTGGCTCAGCCGTGCCTTCCCCATCGTCCCCTCGAAAACGTCTCCAGTGTGACATTTCTATCGAGGACGCGGTGTGACATTTCTAAAGTGGGCTGACACAACATCCCAGAAAAAGTCGTTCGGCAGGACCCGGCGGGAGAAACGCCACCCAGAGCCAGAGTACGGCAATAGGCGGTCAGCCCCATTCGCTTCAAGTCGGGGTGCCGAGTCGGCCTCGAGCGACCTTTTTAATGAGTCCGGTAGGAGAGGATGCCGGAGCGTCGGCCTGTGCGTTACTTTTTCCCGGCAGCGGGCGATTGGGAATCTTCGGTCAGGCGCACGGGAAGTTCGACGTGGTTTTTCCGCAGGGGGAGCGGGAATTTGCCTTGGGGCAGTTCGACGGTCACTTTCGCCAGGCCGGGCACGAGCCGTTTGTCCTGGGGGACGCGAAACGTGTCGTCGTAGTATTCCCAATAGCAGCAGTGTTTTCCGAGTTTGTGATGAGTGACGAGAGGATCTGCTCCTTCGGCCACCGGCCAGTCGATACGCACATGCATGGGGGTCGTGAGCGGGATCGCGTATTCGCTCAAACGGGCCGGCCCGCGAGCCCGGCTCCTGTCCGTCCCGTCCTCGAAGCGCCGCGCGCGAAACTGAAGTCGCACAAACGCCAGATTCCGACTGGTTGGAGAGATTTTTTGGGAGCAATCCGGCGATCGGCTGCCTTTAGTCCTGCAGAACAATCCAGGAGTTCCCAATGCCAACCGTGATTCGTGTTCTATTGGCGTGGTTCGTCGCGAAACTCGTGCTGGGTGGCCGCCCGTTCTGGCTTTGGCTGATCCTGCTGGGTCTCGCGGCTTCGTGTGTTCCTTGTTTTCTCGTATCTGGAGAATCAACCCATGATGACAATTTGTTCGGCGCGACCAGCGCCCCAGTCTGAGGCGACCTGCGTTCCCTCGGAATCGGCGACTCCGACCACCACAGATTCCATTGCCGCCGACACGTCGCCGGGGCCGGCGACAGACTTTGTTGGCCCGGCCACCCTGGACATCGCCGCCCGGCCCGTCACGCTGCCCGGCGCATTGCCCGTCGGCGATACTGACAAAGTCGACGTGGTCACCGACATGGCACCGGGGGGTGGCGCCGTCAATATGGCCCAGGCTTACCGCTTGGCGGGCGGGACCGATTACAGGCTGGGTGTCATCACCGGGCCGGATCACGCGGGCCGGTTGCTCATGGCCCTGGTCGCGGCGATCCTGACGAACGTCCGGCAATTCTGCACGGCGGTGCGCACCCGGCTGTCGCTGCTCACGCCGCTCGACGACCAGGCTCGGGTGACGCGCACCTGGACGGAACGCTGCACGATTGACACCGCCGAGACGTGGGCTCAAGTCGAGGGCTGGCTCAGAAAGGGGCGTCGACTGGTTCTGGCCTCCATGACCGCGGAACAAACAGATCTGGTCGAACAGATCATCGCCGCGCACAACGGACCCGTGGCCATGAGGTTAACGCGCAGCCAGTGTGCCGATCGGGAGCGCACGCTCGCGCTGGCGGCCGGCTGCGATCTCGTGCAATTGAACGCCAGCGAACTTGAGACGCTCAGCGGTATCACGGGAGACCTTGTGGCGGGAATCAATGTCTTGCGCGACCATTCGATTCACTCGGTGATCGTGACCGCCGGCCGGCGTGGGATCTATGCCTACTTTGATTGGGCCGGCGGGTGGCACTATGTCCCGGCGTTTGCCGTGGGCGTCGTCAGTTCGCCCAGCAAATGCGGCGATACCGTGCTGGGGACCTTTTTCGCCGGCCTCGATCGAGGAGTCGCGGCCCGGGCGTCGCTTCGCATCGCGGCGGCGGCTGCGGCGATGAACGCGGCGGGCCTGCCGCACAGGGGAGGCTGGGACGAACTGGCCGGATTCGCCCAGCAGACGGCGATGGTCCCGTTCGCCCCTACTCCGGTATCACGGCGTCGCGTCAACCGACAACAAATAACGCCAACCGCCCGCCGCTGGCTGGTCCCTGCCGGTTATCTGACGGGTGGAGCCGCTCTCGTCCTGATGGCGCTGCGCATCGTCCAGTTCATGGCGTAGTCGTGTCTTCGATGTTCACGCAGTTTGTTTCGGCGGGGCGAGGCTCCTGCCGAGCCGCCAATGGGCTTGCGTCGGCGAAAACTCGCTCATTGGGTGGCGCACGACATGGGAGGAATTTGTCCCAACGGGGCGGTGTGACACGTTCGAACGTCGAGCGTCGGCTCGGCAAAATCCTCGCCCTCCCGATTTCATTCACAGGCCCCGCCGACGCACGGTTTCGGTACACTATCGAAGGCAGGCGGGGAGTTTTCACAATTCTTCGATTTTTTTCCGAAACTTCTGAAAACGGCGTCTTTAGTGGGGTGGCCGGGCGTGAATGGGTCAGGCCGTGAAACAGGAGGACTTTCCATGTTGCGGGGACGGCCGGTGGCTGAACTGACACAGGATTATCTCGATCTGCTGGCGGCGCTGCGCAGCCGACCGCCGGGGGAGGTCGGGCCGGGGCTGTTGACACGGGCCGAGGCGTTTTTTCGGTTTGTGTGCCGGGAGGGGCATAATCTGCGGGACTGGCCGCGGAATGCGATGCCGCTGATGCTCGAACAGCCGCTCGACAGCCTGGTACGCGAGGCGGCGCAGGCGTGCGGGGCGGGCGGTCATCGGGTGCATTTTCCGTGGTTGCGCCGCTTGCATCCGCCGGCGACCGATAGCAACCCCGCCCTCTTACGGACGTTTGCCGGGCACGCGGGGCCAGTCCACTCGATCGCCGTGTCCAGCGACGGTCGGTCGCTGCTGTCTGGAGGCAGCGAAGGGACGCTGATTCTGTGGGACATCGCCACGGGCCGCGAGCTGCGCCGCCTCGTAGGGCATACGGGTTCGGTAACAAGCGTCGCGCTCTCCGCCGACGGCCAGCGGGCGCTGTCGGGAAGCGGTGATCAGACCGTCCGACTGTGGGATCTGGAATCGGGACGCGAGCTGCGCCGCCTCGATGGGCATACGGATGGGGTAATGAGCGTGGCCCTCTCCGCCGACGGCCTGCGGGCTCTGTCGGGAAGCGATGACAACACTGTCCGGCTGTGGGACCTGGAATCAGGCCGCGAGCTGTGCCACCAGGAAGGGCATATGTATCGGGTCTCGAGCGTGGCGCTCTCCGCCGACGGCCTGCAGGCTCTGTCCGGAGGCTATGATCAAACAGTCCGGTTGTGGGACCTGGAAACGGGTCGCGAGCTGCACCGTATTGAAAGGCTTCCCGGTCCGGTCACCAGCGTGGCGCTCTCCGCCGATGGTCAGCGGACGCTGTCGGGAACCTGGGATTGCACCATCGGGCTTTGGGACCTGGCATCGGGACGCGAGCTGCGGCGCCTCGATGGGCATACAGATTGGGTAACAAGCGTGGCGCTCTCCGCCGACGGCCAACAGGCGCTGTCGGGAAGCAATGATAAGACCGTTCGGTTGTGGGATCTGGCATCGGGACGCGAGCTGTGCCGCCTCGATGGGCATACAGATTGGGTAACAAGCGTGGCGCTCTCCGCCGACGGCCAGCGGGCGCTTTCGGGAAGCCATGATCACACAATCCGACTGTGGGACTTGGAAGCGGGACGCGAGCGGCGCCGCCTCGATGGGCGCACGTATTCGGTAACAAGCGTGGCGCTCTCCGGCAACGGCCAGCGGGCGCTGTCGGGAAGTGCTGATCACACAATCCGACTGTGGGACCTGGCATCGGGACGCGAGCTGCGCCGCCTCGATGGGCATACGGGTACGGTTACGAGCGTGGCGCTCTCCGCCGACGCCCAACGCGCTCTGTCGGGAAGCAATGATAAGACCGTCCGGTTGTGGGATCTGGCATCGGGACGCGAGCTGCGCCGCCTGGATGGGCATACGTATCCGGTATCAAGCGTAGCGCTCTCCGCCAACGGCCGGCGGGCGCTGTCGGGAAGCGTTGATCAGACTGTCCGGCTGTGGGACTTGGAAGCGAGACGCGAGTTGCGCCGTCTGGATGGGCATTGGGATACGGATACGGTTACGAGCGTGGCGCTTTCCACCGACGGCCAGCGGGCGTTGTCGGGATGCTGGGATGGAACAGTCCAGCTATGGGACCTGGAAGCGGGACGCGAGTTGCGCCGCCTAGATGGGCATACGGGTACGGCTGCGAGCGTGGCGCTCTCCGCCGACGGCCGGCGGGCGCTGTCGGGAAGCCGTGATGAAACCGTCCGGCTATGGGACCTGGAATCGGGGCGCGAGCTGCGCCGCCTGGAAGGGCATACCAGTTGGGTAGTGAGCGTGGCGCTCTCCGCCGACGACCGCTGGATCGTGTCAGGCAGCAGCGATCGCACACTGCGAATTTGGGACGCTGCTACCGGAACCTGCATCGCGTTGTGGCCGGCCGAGTGGGAAATCAACGCGATCGCCATCCAAGGATACGGTCCCTGGAAAATCGCCGTCGGCGATTCGGCGGGGCAGGTGATCTTTCTCGAACTGATGATTCCCAAGACGTGGAGGCCGGAATGATGCCTGACTATGCAGAACTGACCGACGCCGAACTCGGCACGCTTTACAGCCAGGCCGATTCGCAGGCGGCGGCCGAATTGTGGTGCCAAATGGCCTGAGTGCAGCGTGTGAAGGCAGAGGACCAAACGGTGGAACCATGAAGGAGACTACTTACATGGACGGACCGACGAAGGATTGTATTCTCGCTCGCGCAGTCTGACCATTCCGTTTTCGTTTCTGTCGCCCCACTTTAGAAATGTCACAGGGTTTCCACAGTAGAAATGTCACAGTGCCGCTCGGTGGGGGAGCCTCGCTTCGCGCAGGTGAGCGCAGCGAACC
>JAFEBR010000735.1 GCA_018242565.1 Planctomycetota bacterium
CGCCGGGAACTTTCGGTTCGCAGGGATGCTTGCGTGGGCCCCCTCCTTCAACGCGCGGGCACAGCAATTTGAGGGACAGGTCGATCTTGCCAGCCTCCGTGACGTTCGACGCCTTGTGAAATTGTGGCACGCAAAGCCACAAAGGTGTCGCCGGAAAGTCGAAATCGGTGAAGAAGCGATTGCAACGAATTCTGTTCCCACTGCATACGCCACAGCCCGCGGGGCATGCACGACTCTCCCGTCCAGAAAAGTCATTCGCAGGGAATCCTTTGCGCCTTTGCGGCTTTGCGTGACCCATTTTCAAACCGGGAACACTGAGATTTGACCGCGAATCCGCGATCATCACCGCAAATAACCCTCTATCAAAGCGAGTGTCTCTCGGTTTCCGTGAGATAAGTTTCCGACCGTGCGTGTGGTCTTCGCCTCCGTGGGAGGGGCGAGCGATCCACTCTGGGATCGAGAGTGCGGTGCGGTAGCGAGATTCGGGCACTCGGGGCGGATTCCATTCCGACGATGTCCTCAACGGGCGGAGATCCTCGGGGCGTCCGTCCAATCGCATGCGTCAGTCTGCCGCTTTCTACGCTCGATTCCTGCGATGGGCGGAGACTTCTGACGGAATTTCGGGCGCGTTGTGCCGTGTTCCTGCAGAGCATCATGCCGCGGCGGGGAGCGTGACAATCTCTGGCAGCAAAACGGGCACACAAATTTGCCGTCCCGTTTTACCGTCCATTAGGCAGATCCCTGTTTGCTTCGGCCGAGGATCGGCCTAAAATACGGCTATGGAAGATCATCCCTCAATATCCGCGCCCGAATCACCGGTGCCGCATCCGGCCGTCGATCCGGAATTGGTCGCCCGCAAGATTCAGCGGTATTTCGAGCTATGTGACCTGTCGCAAGAACTGGCGCTGGCGGGCATTAAGCACCGTCATCCCGAGGCCACACCGCAAGAGCTCCGCCGCCTGTTCGCCGCTCGGCTGGCCGTCTTTCGCGAGGGCAAATGGGGCCGTAAATGAACGACCGTCGCGTGCCAGATCTGTCGTATTTGCATGATGCACTCGACGTTGTCTGTGAGTTTCTCGACCGATCCGGCTTTCCCTATGCAATAGCCGGCGGAATGGCTGTCGCCATCTGGGGAGAGCCCCGCGCGACGTACGACGTCGACCTCGTGGTCGCAGCCAATTTCTCGGCGCCCGAAGATTTACTGGCGGCGATTCGGGCAGAGCCCGCGTTTTTTCTGGATCCACAGACCCTCCCGATGCCACCCGACATGAATATTATTCGGGCGCATCTCGTTGATAAGCAAGCAAGCGAACCGGGGATCATTCTCGTCGATTTGCTGCTGCTGAAATCCGCATTTGCTGCCTCACTGCAGCAACGCCGCATTTTGATGACGGTCGCCGGCAGAGAACGCTGGGTGTGTTCGGTTGAGGATCTCATTGTTCTCAAGTTGATGTCAGGACGCACCAAGGACCTTGAGGATGTGCGCGGCATTCGGCGGATTCAAGAGGGTGCCATCAACGTGGAGTACGTCGCCGATTGGGCAGAACGCCTGAACTGTCAGGCGAATTGGCAGATCGCATGTGCTGGCCCAGTCGTGGAATGATCTCCTTCTCTGCCCCTCGCTGAAGGGCTGGACCCCCCGACCGCTTTCGACGCAGTGCGGCCAGGTGGAAGTCGGTTGCCACAACGCGGCCGCCCGCGCCGGTGCCAGTGTCGATCGCGGGTGGCGCCGCCGCCCCTGGGCGTCGGGGGCGCGCAGCGACAAGTGGCAAAATCATCGACTCCCCCCGCAGATTCCGGCCTCCACAACAAATCGCAGACCGGTTGGGAAAACTCAGCCGTGGTAGAATCGGGGCACGTCCTCCGGCTCGCGCAATGCGAGCGCGGGGGCACAGCTATTCGACGAAGATCTCGATCTTGCCAGCCCCCGTTTCATTCGATGCCTTGTGAAATTGTGGCACGCAAAGCCGCCAAGGCGCAAAGGAGTCCCAGGAAAGTCGAAATCGCTGGGGAAGCGTTTGTCTTGCCCCCGCAGATGCCATCGCCCGTGGTGCCAGGTCGCCCATCCCGTCCAGAAACATCGTTCGCAGAGAATTCTTTGCGCCTTGGCGGCTTTGCGTGATTCCCTGAAGCCACGAACACCAAGCTGTGACCGCGAATCCGCGCCGGTGGCCCGACCGCCCCTGGGCGTGGGGGGGCGCGGGGCGACAAGAGACCGCATCATCGACTCCCCCGCAGATTCCGGCCTCCGCCACAAATTGCAGACAGGTACGGAAGGCGCCGCCGTGGTAGAATCAGGGCATGTCCTCCGACTCGCCCCCTCCGACTCCGTTGCCGCCGCAGCAGTTTTTGCCTGGACTGCGGACCGCGCTGCAGATGCGTCTCCCGAAAAGCCGCTTTCGGAAGCTGTTATTTATCGGGATCTACCTGTTTTACTGCTGGGGGCTGGTCGTTCTGGGAATCAAGCTGTTCTGGATCTGGACTGCGGGCGTGCCCCTCGGCCAGGAACCGCTGACCGTCGATTTTTTCTACAGTGAAATTCGGCAGTCGCAAGTGCGCGAGCGGCATCCACGTCACTCGGACGAGCACTTCGATGTCCTGCTGCTGGGGGGCTCGGTCTTGACGCCGGCCTGGGGCAGCGTGGAGCACTGTTTGGAAGAGAAGTTCCACGAGATGGCAGGCGATCGCGTGCGGATTTTCAATCTCGCGTGGCCGGCACATACGTCGCGCGACAGCCTGATCAAGTACTGGCTGGTTGCTGGTGAAGAGTTCGACCTGGTCATCGTGTACGACGGCATTAACGACGTCGCGATGAACTGCTGCCCCGCCGAAGAGTTTCGTGACGATTACCTGCATTTTTCGTGGTACCGGGAGGTGGCCGAGGCGATCGACACCGGACGAATGTCGCTCCCGATCCGGCTGTCCGACCAGGTGCAACTCGTCGGACAGGGGCTATTGAGGACTGACATCGGGCCGCAGACGGCGGAATTCGGCCGGGAGATCAAGACGGTGCGCACGCTGCGACGCAACCACGAAGAACTCCTCAGCACGGCGGCCGCGCGCGGGGACCCTGTCCTGCTGATGACGTTTGCGTACAACATTCCGCTCGAGGCTGGCGATCAGCCGGCGGCGGAGGATGGTTCACAGGAATCGCCGGGCGAACGCCTGACATGCTGGGGCAAGTCGAAATACGTGGCGGCGGCGCTCGACGCACAAAACGCCGCGATCCGTGGGTTGGCCGAGTCGCATCCGGACGTGTTGTTCGTCGACCAAACGCCGCTCATGCCCGAGGGGCAGGGCCTGTTCAACGACGCCTGCCACTTATCGACAGCCGGCAGTCGCCGTTTTGTCGAGAATCTATGGCCGACCGTGAAGTCGCGCTGGACCGAATGGAATGCCAGTCAGAGTACGAAGTAAGGTGCCGGGAGTCACTCCCGCATTCATCGACGACGACACCAGCCGGATCAAACAGCCTCGCACTACGTCCCGTCTGCCGCCGCCAGTTGTCTCGAGACGTGGCGTCGCGAGCAGACTCGGCCGCTTAGCGGTGTGGTCGAGTTCGGTCCGCCTGGGGATCGCCGACGGCCGGACGGACTCGGATTTCCCCGGCCCAGTACCGTCTGAATTGCGCCCGCAACGCGGCCTGCAGAAGTCAAACGGAATCCGCATTCGTTTGGGCCACATAGACCCCCAAAAATGAACGACCGATCGGTGTGGACGATGTACACCGAGTTGCACACGTGGCCGACGATCGGGCAGCCGGACAATACGCTTCGCATCGGCTTGCATCGTGCGCGGGTGTGCGGAGCGCCCGGCAACTCATGCCTGCTTTTCGGGAAGTCTCATGATGGGGATGCAGAGGCGGCCGGATCTTTGGAATGAGCGTTTCGGGCGTCTGGCGGACGCTGTAGTTTTCCTTCTGCGATCAATGTCTGGCGGATGTGCTGGAGCTGGTCCTTCATTGGCCAAAGTTCTCCCTTCCACCCCAGTCTGGTTTCGGAAAGGTCGTCAACTACCGCGACGAAACGATCGAGAGGAATGTTGGCCTCTTGAGCCTCAGGAATCAAAACTTGTCGGGTCCACCGGTTGACCGCGCGCTGGAACAGGATCGATTCGAGGCCCGTTGCGACAACGACGCTGATTACAAACGCCAGGCCTCCCCAGATCCAATTGCGCGTTACTACCATGTAAATCAATATCAGAGCAAACATCGGCACCGACATGAAAAAGGAGAGCGATCCCGACGACTTTGGGAATCCGACAGACAGTTGTCTCGTAAATTCCCATGCTCGAGACAAAACCCCAATGTCGTCTCCCAACTGTTCTCGCTGCGTCTCACTAAAGCGTGGCCAATCAAGCAGCTTCTGCGACAGCTTTGAGCGAAGCTCTCCGGGTAGCATTCCTTCGACATGCTCATACGCCACTGCAAAGCGTTGGTCCCCTCCCAACTCGCCAATCTGTTCTTTGAAGCGAATTCGATCTGCCAGAATCGGGTTTGTTTTCTTTAAAAGATCGTCAAGTTCCATGCTGCTCGCGTCGCGAATCGGCACGACGTCTGCGTAACTCCAGCACGGCTTCCCCCGAAACGGCTTCAGGCAATCCGTACACATGCAGGAGCTTTCTCGCAACAGCTCTGTGATTTTCAAAAAACAGATGTAGTTCCCCTGACTCACGGTTCTCAACAGACAACACTTGAGTGCGTCACAGTGCGGACAGTGTTCCACCACTGCCCCCAGGTCGAGCGTCTCGGTTACCGTCCCACAGAAAGTTCGCATCGGCTGCTTCCTCACAAAACTGACGTTCTGCCACCAATTAAGGGATGCTGAAGTGCAAATTCCATTCGATGCGCATCGGCGATGATACCCGAACAAACGACATGTTCCAAAGGCGTCGCGTGTCTGGATACGATGCTCGCCAGGCATCGGGTGATCGCATCGACAGATCGTTCGGCGATGTCCCTGAGACTGGCACGAAGAGACCCGCGACGCTCCCGTTTTCGACGACGCGTCGGCGTATCGTATTGGTCGCCGGACTTTGGGAGTCGGGAGAGGCGAGGCGCGATTCGTTTCGCCTCTGAAAGTCAACGGGAGCCAGACTTTGGGTCGCGGCAATGATCGCCGAGACGGCCACTTTTCGTCAAGAAAACCGACACTGGGAATTCCACAAAAAGATCCTAAGATTCTCTGAGCTTGATCGTCATACTCAACAGTCACGGCTGGAGGCGACCTGCTTGCCGGCGCCAGCACGATCGATCATTACCTGCCGCCGCAAAATGAGGAGCTACAGCATGTTCAAACACGTCTCCCTCTGGAAAGCTGTTTTCGCAGCGACGGCGTGGGCTTGGGTGGCGGCTGAACGCCCCGCGATTGCGGCCCCAGGATCAGAACATGTGGTCATCGAAAACGAGACGATCACATTTCGCTGGGGCGCCACGGATGAAGACATGGCCCTGCTGGATGATCATCCAAAGACCAAGACGGTCGTTATCGGCGGACTGGAACCATCTGATGGTCCTGAGTCCCCGCTGGCCCCGTTCGCCATCACCGATGTCGGGTTCGCGCATCTGGCCCGTTGCCCCAAGCTCGAAAGGCTGTACATCTCCAGCTCGCATCCGTTGCAAGTCACAGATGATGGGCTGAAAGTCTTGCGGCAATTGAAGGCCCTGCGCGTTGTCGAAATCATGCAACAGCCGTTCACAGACGTCGGAATGGCGCATTTATCCGAATCAGTCCAGCTCGAAGAACTCTGGCTCGATTTCAATCACCATCTGGGGGACGGAGCGCTGCGTGCCGCCGGCGGATTGCCCCAACTTCGAGTTCTCCGCTTTTATGATGCGCCCATCACCGATGCGGGAATCGCACACATCAAAGACCTGAAAGAACTTGAAGACCTGCAATTGGGTCGCTCGCAAGTCGCAGACAACGGACTGCACACGATCGGAACGTTTAAGAAACTGAAGACGCTGGATCTGCAATACACGCCTGTAACCGATGCGGGATTGGTCCATTTGAAACCTCTGCACCTGCGCTGGCTCTGCCTGCGGCATACGGCGATTACCGGAAAGAGCCTCGCAGCGCTGACCGGCATGACTGAAATGGACTATTTGATCCTCGATGCCACGCAGGTCGATGATGCCTCGCTGACGCAACTGGCGCGCATGAAAAAATTACGGTCGCTCGATCTTTCGGAAACGCAGGTCACCGAGGCCGGCTTGGCAAAACTGGCCCCGTTTCAGGAACTGACCGATTTGAAACTGAACGGTCTGCCGATCACCGATCGCGGAATCCCGGCGCTCCTGGCTTTGAAAAACCTCCGTTCGCTGGAGATGAATAAGTCCCAGGTGACCCAGGCCGGCTTCAAGCGACTCGCGGCCGCCGGCGTACAGCGGATCAACATCCAGGAGTAAGCCCGCTGGCCCGCGCGGTGTTTTGCAAGCCCGCGGGGGGTGACATGCCACGCGGCATTTGGAAGGCAAGCCGATTAACCCGCCAGCTGACACTGGCCGTTCGCCGGAGGAGGTTGAGCCCGCACCCAGCACAGGCGAACGGTGCGGCACCAGCCCACTGGTCAAGCGACTCACGCTAGCCAACCCCACCCGCCGCTCACTCGTTTGACGTCGCCCAGTTCGTGAGTTTTGAATGCACAGATGTAACCGCAGCCGGGCACTCTTCAGCCCGGGATCCGCACTGCGCCGGCAACCGCCAGTCTAAGTTGCCGTTGGCTTTGTCAAGGTGCACATAGGCCACAGCAGCGGCCACGACCGGCAAATCCCGTTTCACGCGACTCACTGAAAGTCGATGGGAATTTACGGTAAACGATCACGCGTTGTGCGATGGCCACTCTGATTGTCGCCCTTTAGTGAAATCGGCTATGTGGACCTGTCCTTGATTCAAGACAAAGTGCAAAGCCCCCCATTGAGATGAGACTTCGCGTGCGACTCAGCGCGAAGTCGAGCCGATCTCGGGCAGCAGTTTCAAGAGTCCGGGAATGAACTGGGCGAACGCCCGGGCTCGATGGCTGATTTGATGTTTTACGCGGGACGACAATTCCCCGAAGGTCCGGTGGTGTTCGCGGACCAGAAAATACGGGTCGTAGCCGAACCCGTTCGTGCCCCGGGACTCGCTGATGATCAACCCGGAACATCGCCCTTCGGCCGTCAGCCGAATTGTGCCCGTCGGGTCGGCGAGCGCCACCGTGCAGACATAGGCGGCCGTGCGCCGAGTTGGCTCTACGCCCGTCAACTCCTGCTGCAGTTTCTGGTTGTTGGATTCGTCGGTGGCTCCCGGTCCACTGTAGCGGGCCGAAAACACGCCGGGCCGGCCCCCCAGAGCGTCGACGATCAGCCCGCTGTCTTCACCAATGACCCAGCAGCCTAGTTCCAGTGCGGGCTGGCTGGCTTTCTTGGCCGCGTTCTCGGCGAATGTCGCGCCATCTTCATCCACTTCCCGGGCCTGGGGAAATGTCGAAATGCTGACGACCTGCACGCCGTGCGGTGCCAGAATCTCGGCGACTTCCTGGCTCTTTTTGCGATTGCGGCTGCCGAGGACGATTTGTGGTGTAGGGCTCATGGGCGGCAGTGTCGCCCGGACGATGAGTCCTGTCAAGTTTCGTGATCTGTTCGCGGCCGTTGCGGTCGACTGGTAAGGCCGTCGAGGGGTAAGGCACACGCAGGCGGCGGGTACTGAAAACGAAAAACGCCCCGCACTCAGAAAGGGTACGGGGCGTTGGGGTGTGTGACGTCAGACGGCAAGCTTGCCGTCTATGCCTGTGACCGGGCTCAAGTTCGGGGCACGGGCATCATTTCCGGAACCGGGTCCATCATCCAGCCTCGGCCCACTCGGTTCTTCGACTTGCCTTTGGCCGGACCGAAATTGCCGTTCATGACCAACTGGGCGGTCCCCGCGGCGTGGGTCGGCTTATCGATCAGCACGGGCTGTTCTTTCGGGTCAAACTGAATGTTGACGGGCAGGAGCAGGGGCTTGCCATTTTGATCCGTCAGCATCTGGCCAGTTTTGGGATCGACGTCGGGCTTGGCACGGAAGCGTTCAAACAGTTCCTGCATTTTCGGGTCGTTCGGCGATTTGAATTCACCAATCGTGACGATGGATCGGAACTGCTCGTGATACACAAAGGCCGGGAAGCCCAGCTTTCGCAAGGTCTTCATCAGTTCCCAACTCTCTTTGGCGGCCTGGTCGAGCGTGACCTTCTTTTTGTCCAGAATGGCTTCATCCATCTTGCTGAATTCCGCCTGGTTCACAGTCGACTGGCCATAAAACGAGGCCACGACGAGCGTGAACTTGCCCTTGTTCTCGAACAGCGAATGTTCGGTTCCCGAATTCAAGGTCAAGAGCAGGGGGTCGGTGACTTTCTTGGAGCTGCCGTCATTGGGGATCAGCGGATTGGGGGTCATAAACGCCGTCTTGGTCCGCAGCGGAATCTCTTCGGTGCGGCCATCGAATTCGACGGTCACCTTGCCATCGAATTTCTTCTGGATGTAGGCCAGCGTTTGCTTGGCCTTCTTTTCGTCGGGGCTTTCGTAGTTGCCGGCGAGTACGGCGACCATGGCATGCTGGGCGGTTAATTCCCGTTTGCGGGCCCGTCCTTTGCGATCAACCGATTCAATCTCTTCGGTCGCCTGCTTCTGGCGATGAATGTACGCCGGGATGCCGGCCTTACGAAGTTTGTAGACCAAGGCATTCAAGACCTTGGTTTCGCGCTGATCGGGTTCTTCCCACATGGTGGCCACCTTGATCATCCAAGGACCATGTTTGGGAGAGAGGGTGTAAACCTTATCCTTGACGGCTTCGATTTTCTCGGAGGCGGGCCAGGCGACTCCCGGCGTCGAGGCACAGGCCGTCACCGCCAGCAGGATCGCAGTACGAATCGAAACCAAAGGGGCGCTGAATAAGTGCCGCACGACAGACTCCATTCTGAAGGTGCAGAAAACCGGATCGAACAGGCTCTGGCGATTGCTTTGGGCGTTTACAGGTCGCTTGTGAGACGACGCCCGGGCAGTCAGCCAGAGGCGCGAAACTTATCAGGAAGCCCGACACGCGCCTATAGCGATCTTGAGGGAAAATCCCTTGCCGGCTGGTGGAATTTCTGATTTTTTCTGTGTGCCCAAGATTTGGTCGCGATCCAAAGATTGGCGAAATCGGCGAGGTGGCCCGAAATTCGCGGTCGTACGACGGGCCAGCACTCCGGTGACGACAGCACCAGACGATGTGGCCCGGGAGTGACACCCAGTTGGGTCTGCGACTTAGAGAAAGCGCTTCACGGCGTTGCCGTGAAGCGGCGGGTCGCAGCCAAAGAATACAAAAGCCGGAAAGGGGCCTGAGCTCCATTCCGGCGGTTTCGTCTTACTGGCCGCTCTCGGTGTCAAACGCCACCAGCGGGCTGACGCGTCGGGCTTGCGCCAAAACCGTCGCCTTGTCGGCTTCATTCCCAGCGGCCTCGTAACGGGTCCGCAGTTTCTTCAATTTCACCTTCCGCGAACGTCGACGGCGGAGTTCTCTGGTGCGTTCAACCGATCCCATGTGCTCGTGTTTCCTATACTCAGACCTACCTGTCCGTGGAACAGTCCCGGACCCTAATCAGTCGAAAGTTAGCAGGAATGCGGCCCAACGTCAATCACGCCGGCTTTCCCGGCTGAATTTCCGTGGATATGATTGCAAAATGCCCGCGTCCCGGCCCAAAATCGACATTCTGGTTTGGCTCATTACGGGATTTTGCTGGCTGCTCGCGTTTGGCCCCGCCTGCGGCCTGATCTTGTACAGGGCCCCGATTCTGGCCTTTCCGCTGGCCGCGGCGGGGATTTGGAAGCTGGTCGGTGACCTCAATCGGCGGGATGACCCGCGATTGCAAGCCGTTCCGCCCGATTCTCCTGGTCCCGGCGAAAAATGTCGGAACGGGAAGGATAGCGGTCAGACGCCCTAGTGGCGGTCACTCCACGACGAGGGAGTTCACCCAGTCTTCCTGGGGGGCCAGTTCCATGGCGGCGTGCGTCACCAATTGTTTGGCATGGAACGATCGCACCGTCCCTTCCACAATCAGACGGCCGTCCAGGCGGAGAATCCGCAGGTTCTGAACGCGCCCGGGAATCCGTTCCAGCAGGCGAATTTCCAGTTCCGAAGTCACTCGCGTTTCCATGAGCAGGTTCATGATGTCAGGGCTACCCCCCCCCAAGTTTCAGGTTCCGCATCACCGCGGGCGAGCCACCGCAGGGGCCCGACTCGGATCGTTGATTTCCAACCAGGTCGGGCCTCTTATTGCGATGCAGGTCCCATGCCGGTTCGCCTTGTTGGAATTCACCGGCCCCCGCAAACCGCGTGCAACTGATTGCACGGCCACGGGTTACACTGGCCCTGAAAATTGCCGGCCCGTGCGTGCGACAGGTGAGCCCCGGGCCAGAGTGCCCGATTTTCAGAAGCAGCACAGACCCTGTGCCACGATTCCGGGCAGCCGGCGGCAGCTTGCCGGGGCGGGACTCAAGCCCCGATTCTGGCACGCAAGATCGCCCGCAGAGCGTCGGCCAGATACTCGATTTCTGCGAGCGTGTTGTACAGATGACATGAAACCCGCAGATGCCGACGGCCGTTCCAGCTCGTCACCGGGATCTCGATGCGATACTGCTCCCACAGGGCCGCTTGAATGGGGTGCATATGTCCGTGGGGCGTTTCGCTGACCCAGTCGGGCAGGGGGAGGGATGCCATCGTTCCGTACCATTCCGGGGTGCCGATCGGTTCGGTTTCGGTCACCGCCGCGACCGCCGATCGGGCCGCGGCCACCAGGCAGTGACTGTGCGTCCGAAACCGGTGTATGCCCGGTTCGCGGCCGGTTGTCGTTTTGGACCAGTCCCCTTCATCCACCCGGGCAGGAGACCTGCGTGGCTCCGCATTGCTCGTCGCGGTGGTCGCCATGGACGTAGGCGAATGACTGGCAGCATTGGTCAGCAGCGGCATCTCGGGCAGGTTGGCGAAAAAGTCGATCGCCGCGGGAGTCGACAGCACGGCCGCCGCGTCGCGCGTGCCCGACCAGACGAATTCATCCTGCCAGCTGTGCGGGCGTCCCGACAGGCTGTTGCCCCAGCTCACGACCAGTGGCCGCACGACCTGCTGCCAGCGGGAGTGGACATACAAAAAGCCCGATCCCAGGGGAGCGGTCAGCCATTTGTGACCGCTGGCACAGTAAAAGTCGCATCCCAGGTCATCCAGCCTCACCGGCACCGCGGCCAGCGCGTGTGGTCCGTCGATACAGACGCGAACCCCTCGTTCGCGCGCCCGAGCACAGATCTCGGCGACCGGCAGAATCAGGGCCGTGGGAGAGGTAATGTGGCTGATAACGATCAGCCTGGTCCGGTCGGTCACGCCGCCCATCACGGCGGCGACCACTTCGTCCCGATCGCGAAAGGTCTCGGGCAACTTCGGCACGACCAGTTGCGCCCCCACCGCTTTGCACCGTTCGCGCCAGATCCGCAACACGGCGCCATATTCTTGGTTCGTCGCCAGCACTTCATCGCCGGCCGACAGCGGAAAACTGTTGGCGACAATGTTCATGCCGTAAGTGGCGTTGTCGACGAACAGCAGTCGGTCGCCGCGTGTCCCGAAAACGTCCGCCACCCGGCTCCGAGCCGCATCGAGGTGGCCTTCCAATTGGCGGACATAAAAATCCATGGGCTCACTTTCGAGCCGCGCGCTCCATTCGTTGCGGGCCGCCGACACGGCCCGCGAGGTGGGGCCAAACGACCCGTGGTTCAGGTAGGTGACCCCGGGCCGTATCGACCACAGATCCCGCCAGGCATTCGCGGCTGAGTGTTGGTGAGTTGCCGTCATAAAGACCTCGTGAAGAGCCATCCGCCGGAACGCGGGGCGGTCGCTGCGTTGCAACTTGCCGGAATCGTCGCGGCACGAGTCAACTGCCAGCGATTCGCCGGGTGTGTCACGGGAGAGTGGCTAAAAAAAATCCCTCTCCGAAATCGGAGAGGGGAGTGTGAATCAGATAGGAACCAGCAAAGACCGCCGAACCGAAATATGGATTACGCCACGCTGCCCAGGATCAGGCAGGCATTGTGTCCACCGAAGCCAAAGCTGTTCGACATGACATATCGCAACTGCTTGGATCGGGGTTCATTGGGGACGTAGTCGAGATCGCAATCGGGATCGGGGTTTTCGAGGTTGATCGTCGGGGGCATCGTCTGGTGTTGCAGTGCCATCGTGGCCACGACGAACTCGACACCACCCGAGGCACCCAGCAGATGGCCTAACTGGCTCTTGGTGCTCGATACGGCGACCGACTTGGCGTGGGGGCCGAACACCGTCTTGACGGCGTTCGTTTCGGCCTTGTCTCCCAGTGGTGTGCTGGTGCCATGGGCGTTGATGTAATCGACGTCGGTGGCATTCAGCTTCGCGTCACGCAGCGCGAACTTCATGGCGTGAGCCGCGCCGCGACCTTCGGGGTCGGGAGCCGTCATGTGGTTGCCATCGGCGCTCATGCCATAGCCCACCACTTCAGCGAGAATATGGGCTCCGCGTTGTTTGGCGAATTCGTACTCTTCGAGGACGACCATGCCGGCCCCTTCGGCCATGACGAAGCCATCACGATCGCGGTCGAACGGACGACTGGCCCGCGTGGGGTCGTCGTTTCGGGTCGACAGGGCGCTCATGCGGGCAAAGCCCGATAGGCCCATGGGGGTGATGGCCGCTTCGGTTCCGCCACAGACCATCACGTCGGCCCGGTCGGTCTGAATCAGCTTATAGGCATCGCCGATGGCATTGGCACCCGAGGCACAGGCGGTGGCGACGGCGAGATTCGGACCTCGCAGTCCCCACATCACCGAGATATTGCCACTGGCCGCATTCACCATCAGTTTCGGAATCATGAACGGCGAGACACGGTTGGGCCCGCGATCGAACAGCGTGCAGTGCTGCTCTTCGATCTCGTTCAGGCCGCCGATGCCGCTGCCGGTGACGACTCCATAGCGATAGGAATCGCCCTGGGAGAAATCGATGCCCGACTGCTTGATCGCCTTGGCAGCGCCGTAGACGGCAAACTGACAAAAGCGATCGAGCTTTTTGACTTCGCGCGCAGAGACGCAATCAGACGGGTCGAAGTCCTTGATTTCGCCACCAAAGCGAACCTTGAACTCCGAGCAATCAAACCGCTCGAGCAGGCCTACGCCGCTCTTCCCGGTACACAGCTTGTCCCAGAATTCAGCGATCTCAAAACCGAGGGCCGTGACCACCGACATTCCAGTTACGACAACCCGCCTCGTCATGGCGTTACTGTTTCTCCTCAATGTATTTCACGGCGTCCCCGACGGTCTTGATCTTTTCGTAATCTTCGTCGGGAATCGTAATTTTGAACGCGTCTTCGAAAGCCATCACCAGTTCCACAACGTCCAGTGAGTCGGCCTTCAGATCGTCGACGAACGACTTGGAAGCGTTGATTTCTTCCTTGGGAACCTGGAGTTGTTCGCTGACGATATCGATGACTTTTTCTTCTACCACGCCTAAATCCTCCAGCTTTCTGATCGAGCCCCTTCTGCCCGAAGGTCTGGGGCCCACATATATCGGGTTTACAGAATCGTGTAAATTCCAACCTTTAAAAACGATCGCCGCCGGGCACTTTCCGGCGATTCGCCCCCAGCCTGACGCCTGCTCCGAACTTCCACAAGATGACCGATACGAACATCAATGACAAGCGTTACGGCGTGTCGTTTATGCTTTGGCAGTCAACTTTGCGATCGATCCGTTTGAGCAGGCCTTTCAACACTTTGCCCGGTCCGACTTCGTAGCATTTGTCGACACCTGTTGCCAGGATGTTCCGCATGCAATCTTCCCACAACACGGGGCTGATGACCTGCCGGACCAGTATCTGCCGGATCTCGTTCGGTTGATCGTGGGGCTGGGCGTCGACGTTCGAGTATACCGGAATCCGCGGGGCCTGAATCGTGGCCTGCGCCAGGGCTTCGGCCAGCCGTTCGTCGGCGGGTTTCATGATCGACGTGTGAAAAGCGCCGGCCACCGCAAGTTTCTGCGGCTTGCCACCCGCCTCTTCACCCAGCTTAACCGCCGCGTCAATCGCGGCCAGCGTCCCCGAGACGACAATGTTCCCAGGGCACAGGTAATTCGCAATCTGCACGGTGCCGACCGCACTGGCCTGCTGGCACACCGACAGCACTTTGTCTCGATCGAGCATCACCATGCTCGCCATTCCGGAAGGGGTGGCATTGGCCGCTGCCTGCATGGCGCGACCCCGCTGCTGCACTACCTTGAGGCCGGTCTCGAAATCGAGTGCCCCGGCGAACACCAGCGCCGTGTATTCCCCCAGGCTGAGTCCCGCCGCGACGGCCGCCGACTCGGCGACATCGGGGTGCTCGGCTTTCAGCAATTCGAGGGCGGCCAGACTGGTGACGAAGATCGCCGGCTGACTGATTTCAGTGGTGTCGAGTTCTTCTTTGGGACCCTCGAAACACAGCTTGGCGAGGTCATAGCCGAGAATCTGGCTGGCCTGATCGTACAGTTGGCGCGCGGCGGGAATTTTCTCGGCAATCTGCCGGCCCATGCCGACATGCTGGGCTCCCTGGCCGGGAAACAAAAGTGCGATCTTCGCCACGCGTCGATTCCTTTACTCCGAAGCGATCTTCCGTGTAATCAGCCACCCAAAGGGAACGCGGCCAATTGCTCAACGATATGCGGATTAATCCGCCGATTTTGAAATTCCACAGCCCGCCGCAAGGCGTTCTGAATCGAGCGCGCGTTGCTCGACCCGTGGCTGATCATGCAGATGCCATCGACACCCAACAGCGGCGCGCCACCCGATTCATGGTACGAGTAACGGCGACCGATGTTTTGGAAGGCGTTGCCGGCGATGTGTTTTTCATGCGTCAGTTCGGCCAGTACGTCTTGCGACACTTTCCGCAGCATCATCTCGGCCATGCCTTCGCTGACTTTCAGCACGACATTGCCCACGAAGCCTTCGCAGACAATGACGTCGGCTTCACCCTGGTACAGGCCGCGGCCTTCGACGTTGCCGATGTACCGGTCTTTTAAGGGCGAACGCAGCAGCAGCGCGTGTGTTTCACGGACCAGGTCGTTGCCTTTGCCGTCTTCACTGCCGATGTTCATCAGCCCGACTTTGGGTTCGGCTGTCCCCAGGACTTCCCGGGCGTAGACGTCACCCATCACGGCATATTGTGCAAGATGCTCGGGCTTGGCCGCCGGATTGGCGCCGACGTCGAGCAGAACCGCACGACCTTTCAGGGTCGGCAGGACGACGGCGATGCCGGGGCGTTTCACCCCGTTCAGGAACAGGCGCGTCCGCAGGCCGGCCGCGACGACCGCCCCGGTGCTGCCTGCGCTGACCACCGCCTCGACTTCCCGGCCGGCCATCTGCTTCCAGCAGACGGCGATCGAGCAGTTGGGCTTTTTCAGCAGGGCTTCCATGGGCTTCTCGTCCATGCCCGCCACGCCTTCAGAGGCCAGCACTGTGATCGCATCGCCCGAGTAACCCGCCTCGGCGAGTTTGCCTTCGAGCAGCACTCGATCACCGACCAGCACCACCTGCAGATCGCCAATCTCCTGCACGGCGGCGATGGCGCCCTCGACATTCGGATCGGGAGCGTGATCGCCCCCCATTGCGTCCAACGCAATACGCATGTCAGCTTAGCCTCCGGTCTCGACGACCGTCCTGCCTTGATAATATCCGCACTTCGGGCAGGCCACATGGCTGGGAGCCGCCGTGCCGCATTGCGGACAGTAAACCAACTGCAGTGGCTTCACCGCGTTGTGGCTATTCCGCTTCCGAGAGCGGGAGTGGGATTGTCTGCGCTTAGGAACCGCCATAATTCTGTAACCGTTGTAAAGTCTGTAATTCCAGTCAGTTATGTTAAATCTGCCGCCGCCTGCAAGGGCCGACGTTCGGTTTGAATCCGGCGGGAGACTGTCCACAAAGGGAAGCGAGGGATATTACGTAAGTCGATGCAAGACTGTCAAGTAAGGCGAATTCCAGGGGACGCGACATTTTCGTGAGAAAATGCAAATTTGCTCCCC
>JAFEBR010000736.1 GCA_018242565.1 Planctomycetota bacterium
ATCCTGGGAGGGCTCTGGCACGGCGCCTCCTGGAACTTTGCCATCTGGGGGGCTCTGCACGGACTGCTTCTCGCGGCCGAGCGAGCCTGGGGAGAGCGCAGTCCGCTGCGCCGCTGGCCCGCTTCCATCACCACCGCGCTCACCTTCATCCTGGTCTGCTTCACCTGGGTCTTTTTTCGAGCCGAGTCTCTGTCGCAGGCGCTGACCTACACGGGCAGCCTGCTGGGACTGTCTCCCGCGCGTGCCGAGGCGGGACTCATCCGAGGCGTGATCGGCCAACCCTGCTACCTTGCCGCGCTGACCAGCGCCGCGTTGGTCACCTGGACGTTTCCCCAAACCTGGGATTTCACCCGTCGCCTGACCTGGCCGCGGGCAGTCCTGGCGGTGGGACTCTTCTGGCTGGCACTGCTCCTCATGACCACCCAGGAATACAACCCCTTCATCTACTTCATTTTTTGACCGTAAGCCCTGACCGCCAGGTGCTGCCTGGCCATGCTGCCGACCTCGAACTTGAAACGATCCCCATGCCCTCCGGAACTGCCCGCCCCGAATCCCGCGAAGCGAAAGCCCAGCGCGAAATCGGCCATACCGAGATGTCCGCGGGGGTGGCCTGGTTCTTACTGGTCGCCTTCGGCCTGACGCTGGCCGCGCCGCCGCTCATCCAACTGGCACGCGAACTGCGCGACCCCCAGCGATCTGGCCCCCCCAGCGCGCTCGCCCTCGCGAGTGATTGGCCACGCGTCGTACAAACCTATCAGCACACCTCCGGCCAGACCGCCGACCGCCTGCTCGCTGCCAACCGCGTCCTGTTGCAGTCGCTCACGGCCTACGAACGCCAACTGGCCGATCGATCCTGGCTCAATCAGACCACGCTCGGTCCCACCCAACAGGTGTTGTCGCACTGGACCGGGCTGGGCAACGAACAAGTCTACGTGGGCACAGCCCACTGGCTGTATTATCGGCCCGATGTCGATTACCTGACCGGTCCTGGCTTTTTGCACCCGGCGATCCTGGAGCGCCGGACCCGCGCCGGCGGTACCACCGGTCCCCTCATTGCCCCCGATCCCCGCCCGGCGATTCTCCAGTTCCAGCAGGACTTAGCCCGGCGCGGCATCTCGCTGATCGTGGTCCCCACCCCCAACAAAGCGGCCCTGTCCCCGCAATACTTGTCCCCCCAGGCTGCGTTGTCGTCGCGTTCCCACGCCTCAGTGCTCACGAATGCGTCTTACGCCGCGTTCATTCGCGACCTGCAAGCCGCCGGCGTTCAGGTGTTTGACCCCGCCCCCTTGCTGGCCTCGCAACAGACCGAAACCGATACCTCTCCCTGCCTGCGGACAGATTCTCACTGGAATCCCGCCGCGGTGCAGACCGTCGCGGCGGGCCTGGCCGACGTCATTCGCCAGGCCCGCTTGCTGCCCGACCGACCGCCCCTGTCGCTGACCCGACGCACGACATCGATCACGAACCTCGGGGATACCGCCGCGCTGCTGCATCTCCCCGAAGCCGGCCAGCATCCCTTTCGCGAAACTGTAGATATCACGCAAATCCTCGACCGAGATCAAAAAACCGTCACGTCCGACGCTGCGGCAGACGTGCTGCTGCTGGGGGACAGCTACACCAACATTTACTCGCTGCCGGAACTGCGCTGGGGCACAAGCGCCGGATTCGCCGAGCACCTGCTGGCCGAACTGCAGCGCCCCCTCGACTGGCTGGCGCAGAACGACGGCGGTGCCTCGGGAACTCGCCACAGCCTGGTCCGCGAACTCGCAGCAGGCTCGCCCCGACTCGCGAAAAAACGACTCGTCATCTGGCAATTCGCGGTCCGCGATCTCGCCGGCGGCGATTGGCGCGTCATCCCCCTCCCAAATCCCACCGACTCCACCGACGCGGAGCCCCCCGGTCCCACCGTGGCAGCCTCGACGCTGGTGCAAGCCACGATCCGCGCGGCGGCCGGGGCCCCCGTCCCCGGTTCCGTCCCTTACCGCGAAGCGCTGACCTCACTCCACCTCGTGAACGTCACCGACCAGGGCCAGCCCTTCGCTCATCCGGAAATCGTCGTTTACCTCTGGGGCCTGCGCGACAATCGCGTCACCCCCGCCGGCAGGCTGATTAACGGCCAGCCAGTTTCGCTGCGCCTTGTCCCCTGGGAAACAGTTCGCACCCAATACGAACGTTTCAACCGCCTGGAACTCGACGACCCCGAGTTCCAACTGATCGAACTCCCCTTGTATTGGGGCGAGCTCGTCGACTGAACTCGAGACATCGCTCGCACGCACGTCTCGCCTGTCGAATGCCCGGCTGGCGATCGGTCGCCGTCTCGCGTTCAGGCAGCCACAGCCACGCTGCCTCTGGGGTCCTGTTTTTCGTACGATAGCAACGCGAGCACCAACGGCGTGGCGGTGCCGGTTTGACAGGGCGTGGTTTTGCGGAAAGCTTGGAGTACCCTAAGTGGATCGGATGCAGCCGACGGTCATTTTCGACTCTTCCTCCCCATCTGTCCCTGAGAATTCACTCGATGTCTCGCGGGCTCCCGTCGGCTTTGTCGCCGGCGGCAAACCTCGGTTCTCGGAAGAAACCGCCCAATTGCTGCACGGCCGCCTGTTCGCGGCCGGGTGCGTCATCAGTGCCGTGCTGGCGGCGGCATTCGTCAGCAGCCTGATCGCCGGCAACACCATTCTGTGGTGGATGCGGGCCTGCGTCCTGGCCATCACCGTGGCGGCAACACTCTGGCTGCGCACCAGCACCAGCCACACCCTGCGGCGCCTGCGGACACTGGAACTCGTCGTGTTCGGCTCGGCTTGCGTGCAAATGTTGATCATGCTCTGGACTCGTCTGGCCGTCTTCGCCCAGCAGTCCGATGCGGTCTCGCTGTCGTCGATGTACTCTCAGATGCTGACGGCGTGGTGCGTCCTGATTTTTGTGTATGGCACTCTGCTGCCCAACAGTTGGAAGCGCGGACTGCTGGTCATGCTGCCGGCCGCCGCTCTGCCCCCGCTCCTGGTGCAGTTGGAATCGTGGCTGCATCCGGAACTGGCCCGCCTGCTCGCAGAGAACCACGCCCAGTCGCCATTGCCCATGCCGGTGGTGGCCGCGCTGGTCGCCACATACGCCACCCACGTCATTAATGCCGCCCGCCGTGAAGCTTTCAAAGCCCGCCAGTTCGGGCAATATCGGCTATTGGAACGGCTGGGCGCCGGCGGCATGGGCGAAGTCTACAAAGCCGAGCATGTGCTCTTGAAACGACCCTGTGCGATCAAACTGATCAAGGCGGCCGGTGAAGCCGACGCCGCCACGATCGCCCGGTTCGAAAAAGAAGTCAAAACCACCGCCAAGCTCACGCACTGGAACACAATCGAGATCTACGATTATGGACGAACCGACGACGGCACCTTTTATTATGTCATGGAATTGCTCCCCGGCCTGAGTCTGGAAGACATCGTCGAACGGTTCGGTCCGTTACCGGCCACGCGAGTCATTCATCTTCTCTGCCAGATTTGCGATGCGCTGCACGAGGCGCATTCGATTGGCCTGATTCACCGGGATATCAAGCCGGCCAACATTTTCGCTTCCGAGCGCGGCGGAGTGTGCGATGTCGCCAAACTCCTCGACTTCGGCCTGGTCAAGGAAGTGAACGATCACCCGGGCGGCGGCCCCCGCCGTGGCTCCTTCAGCGGCACCCCGCTCTTCATGGCCCCCGAACAGGCGCTGGCGTATGACGACGTGGATGGCCGAGCCGACATTTACTCGCTGGGAGCCGTGGCCTACTTCCTGTTGACGGGTCACACCCTGTTCGCCAGCCGGAATGTCCTCGAAATCCTGGCAGCCCATCAGGACCGCGCCGTAACGCCTCCCACCCAACACAACGCCGACATACCAGCAGATCTCGAACAGGTTGTGTTGCGGTGTCTGGAAAAGTCCCCCGCGGCCCGTTTTCAATCGGCCGCCGAATTGAAAGAGCACCTCGGGCACTGTGCCGGGGCCACGGATTGGAACCAGGCCCGTGCAGCCGAATGGTGGCAACAACACGGCCCGACGCCCCAGACCTCTGCGACCAGCCAGCGCTTCCAGGAAACCGTCGTCGGCAGCGACTCAGCTCCTGGATGATTCGTCCAGTTCGTAGGCCAGACTCCACCGGAACCGGGTGACCCCGACGCCCCGCAGGCGTCGAGGTCGCGAAGCGACAAGAGGCAGTGCCATCGATTTACCGTGCTTGGACAGTCCCCCGTGCATACTCAAACCTCGACCCAGCCGATCGGCACGCCCACCGAACTCGGCGATTGATGAACCGCACGATCAGCCAGATGCACAAAGTACCGCAGCCCGCGCCCCCCGACTGCGAATACAATTTCCATGTCGGGGACCTGAACGGCCGTTATGTCAGGCCGACACGTTTCACGGGTGAGAGTCGTCTCGGGGATTCATTCCGCCAGTCGGCAGCGGTAGACTCAGAGCCTGACCGCTGAATTCTCGAAAGTACGATCGCACTCTGGCCGCCGACAATTTGAAAGGTGATCATGGCAGACCCACTTCAAGAATTAATGGAACGATTTCGTCAGGCCGGTTGCCGCGATCCAGAAGGCTGGGCGTCGTCCGAAATTCAACACGGGATCCCACAATTCGCACGCTTCGTCTTTCTTCGTGAATTATGGAAATGCGCAGCCTCCAGGGGCTCGCATGAGTGGTTACGACACCTCGACCTGCCGAACGACGACGGGAAAGGGGGTGTCAAACGACGGCTCAAGGAGTCAACCGCGTCGATTGATGACTTGACTGAGTTGGTGCGTGCCGCCCAGGCAGAAGTTGTCCGCAACGTTGCTTACCTGCTGGATGGATACGTTCCGGACGAAGATCTCGTCGAAAAGATTCGCTGGGGGCTATTTGAGCTCGACGACGACCTCAAACCCGCCCGCGAGCTCGACGGCTTACATGAGAGCGTGGACGATGATGAATTCCACTCGTTCCGGTAATCGCTGCATGGCCGTCACGCCTGCAAGGCACCAGGGCCAACCCGAATTCGAGTTGCAGACAACGATTCCGATCGCCGCCCACGATTTGAGACTCGCTCTCGAAGGACACACTCAACCTCCGCACGAGCTCCTTTGCGCCTTGGCGGCTTTGCGTGCGCCACCCCCGTTTTTGTTCAGCTCCATTGGCCTTAATCGACAGATCCAAATTCAATGGACGGGGTGCGCGCGAGGATCTTGTAGGGCGCGGCCTCTTGTCGCTGTGTGACCCCGACACCCAAACGGCGTCGGGGTCCACCCGCACTGTGTCGGGGCCACGGATTGGAACCAGGCCCGCGCGGCCGAATGCTGGCAACAACACGGCCCAACACCCCAGACCTCTGCGACCAGCCAGCGCTTCCAGGAAACCGTCGTCGGCAGCGACTCGGCCCCAGGATGATTCATCACGACGATGCTGCGAAACCGGCACCAGGTCGAGAGGGAGAATTGGCGAACGCCCACGGACTGGTCGAAAGATCTGTAAATTGTGAGCCTTGGTTCACCGGACACGGCGACCCGCATCGTCCGACGGGCCTCGAAGCGCCTGCCCAACACCGTGACGCAGCACGGATGATCGCCGACCAAAACTACCAGCGGCCCGCAGCGAGCGCCTCGACAATCTGCTCCCTCGTCTTGTGCTCGTTGCACAGCTTTCGCAGTTCCTCGCGATTTGGGGGCGCGAGAGAGGGCACGTTGACCTCGACAAACTCATCTACGGGAATGACGTGGAATGCCGTGTTGAGTTTCCAGTCTTCGACTTCCTGCCAGGGCTCTGTGCCGTTGGCCGGCTGGAGTCGCGGTGCGCGAACAAACCGGGCCTCGAGCTTTGTCAGTCTGACCCCCAGTGTCACCCACAACCGTGTCGTTCTTCTGGCAGGATCGATGTAAATCGGAACCGCGACTCGAGTATCCTCGGCCAGATCTGCTTCATCGGCAAGCTTGGTGAGCCAATCTGCGGCCGCCTGGTAGCACGCCTCAGGATCCATCGCTTCTCCGTTTTTGAGGGCCGGTTTGTGCCCGATGTCCTCACAACTGATCAGGTACAGGCCGTAGAACCGGTCTCGCTGGATGGCAAGCTCTGTCGCCAGGTTATCCTGCTGCGCGCCGGCCTGTCGCAGGCCGTGAATCGTTTTGAGCGTCTTCTCGCCGAGTGTCGCCGTGAGGAAATTTTCCAGAAACGCATAGGACCGGGCGGTTCGGAGATAGTACGAGGGGCAGGGTTCAACGCGGAGCCGCGGACGGATGTCATCCAACTCGCGGGGCATCTCGGCTGATGCGATCGCGGACTTGGCAAGCTGGCGCGCGTGCGTTTCTCGACGTTTTGTGATCAGTGCCGCAAACGCCTCGAGCATCCGCTTCTTGTACGACTTCGTCAGCAAGAGCTTGTTGTGTTCTTCACCCATTTCAGGCAAAAGCATGGTCTGCAGGGCATAAACCTGGTGGTCGTACCAGCCACTCTCTGCGCGCGGCGTCAGATCGACATTCCCCGAACGGATCGCCTGAACAAGCTCGCGCAGCAGATTGGCGCCTTCGGGGACACCCAAGGGAAACAGCCGGTCAATCAACTCGGTTTCGCGCGACGTGCTCGGCGGAAAAAACGCGACCCCTGATCCTTCGATCCCTTTGACTTTCTGCAGGTCGCTGATCGCCTGCTCGGACGACAAATCGATTCCGATGACATCCGCAATCGTCAGGCGATTGAGTGGATTGGTCAGCTTGCCGAAAAACCTGGCCGCCGCTTCGTAGTCAGTTTTGAGCGTTGAGTTGCCTGCCAGTGCCTGGGCCAGCGCCGCGATCACCGCCCGTTGCTCGTCGATTTTGGGATTGAAACTCTGCTGGAAAAACCGCATGAACGCCCAACACCGCTTCAGCGAGTCGTTCCAGGTGTAAAAGCTGATGGGCTTCGCGAGCGCGGGATTCTCCCGGAAATCTTCCATCCACTGATCACGGGCGCTCTGGTCCTGGACGACGGTGTCGCGACCGCCAAGTGTCAGGCCGGCGGCCAGAAACGGGGCGGCGGGACTTCCCGGGTCGAGTTGATCGAGCAAACGTCGCACCAACTCCTGATGACTCACGAGTTGATTCGCAATTCCCTGGAAGTACGCCAGGTCGATCGCCGCATAGAGACCGTCGTCAAATTGCTTGGCCTTCCCGTCGAGCAGGTTGACGCTGGGAAGTGGGTGGCGATGCTCGGCGGCTTTCATCGCGGCTCGATACGACGGATGTAAAACGAGCAGGTCGGCCTCGAAATCGGGCTGCACCATTGGCACATTCAACGAAATGACAGCCTCGCTCTGATTGATCCGCCAGCCTTCCAGTGGCCGTCGATCGATCAGATCCGGGTCGAACGAAGTCGCTTTGTCTGCGAGTTGGTCATCGGCGAGACCATCATCGACCGAGCTCGGCGGTTTTCGGTCAGTGACGTCCACAACCTCGACGTTGGGATCCAGGCCTCGAATGCCCGAGCCACATCCAAGCGCTGAGAGAGCGATCACGGCCACGAATAACATCCCACGTCGCGGAAGGAGCATGGCGAACTTCTTGAATGAGCGCATGGCGAGTTAAGCTGCCATCCAGTATTCACCGCGACGTTTTAAGACGCAAGGTGTGAATGGAGAATCTTATGCATCACCTGAGAACGAAGGCCCTTCCAATCATATGTTGACAATTCAACAGGACAACTCGCCGAGACGGACAACATGAAGGCAGGTCGACCGCGAATTGAAGTCGGTAATTCATCGCAAGTGAACGTTGTGGATTTACGAATGGACAATCTGTGTCCGCTCGTCGAGCCAAGCGTTGGATTGCCGCGACCCCAAGGCCGACTTCGACATGTCGTTACAATTCATTCTCCCACACTTCGCCGGCCTGTCGTCGCTCCATTCCAAAGCGTCTGTGGGCTACGATTGATCGCATGGATCACAAACCGCTATCCCCATTGAAATTGCTCGCACAGATCGCGCTCATTGTTTTGGTCGCTGCAGTCATTGCCGAGACTGTCAGCGCTGTGGGCTTCGTGCTCAGCACATTCTGGAACGAGTTCCTTGGTATCGCCGCCGGTGCAGGATTCATCTGGTGGGTCGTTCGCATGTTCAATGGACGCCGGACCTCCCACCCTAAGCCGCCTCTCGACGCCCCCTGAGTCAATTCCACGAAGCATGCAGAGAACATACATGCGACGGAACCGTCGCCGGCGGTCACAGGCAAACGTCACGAATTGAGCGTGCCCTACACTTGCCGAACGTATGGTTTCCGGTGCCTCATAAAGATCCCAAACCGTATTTCCCCTATCGCAAGAACGAAATCGCCCTGCGATCAATCTTCCTGCCAATCGAATCGCCGCCCGGATCGCGGGTTGCCTGATGGGCGGTGCGGTTGGCGACGCATGTGGCAGCCACTTCGAAGGGATGTCGTCGCCGTCAGGCGTCGATTTGACTCATGAATGGCAACTGACAGATGACCCGCAACTGACACTGGCCACGTGCGACGCGATCGCGCTGCACGATTCAACGTCTCGATATGACTGGCGAGTGAGGATACTCTTCCGCAAGGAGGAAGCGGGGCGTAAATTGTCGGTGTGCTTGCTCGAACACGCTGCGGAGTTTCTTTTATGAGCCTGACTTTGGAACAATTCGGTATCGACCGCCTGAGCCCGGAGGAACGCTGCGCGCTGATTGACCTGCTCTGGGACAGTCTTCCCCCAGAAACGCTTCTTTTCCCGCCTGCAGGCTTCGTGAGCGAACTGGAGCGACGCATCGCTGCTGCCGACGCCGACCCCGGCGCGGCTGAACCTTGGCAGGTTGTGCTGACTCGTCTGAGGGGCGATCGGTGACCTTGCCGGTTGTCCTGCGCCCCGAAGCCAGCCATGTCGGTCTTCGAGTACTTGCAAATGTTGGATTGGACGGGTCAACATTATCGCCCGGACAAGCGTGGTGTCATTCGTTCTGGTCCGGCACGCATTCTGGATCGGCGGTCTTGTCCTTGCGTAGGCCTCGGCACCCGGGCATCACGCCCCTCCTTTTTCGGGGTTGTCCAACAATTCGTGCTGCAACCTGGTGTACGCATCATCGGGCAGATACGCGTACGGCCATTCCGTGGTCACCCCCTTGTCGTTATTCGAGCCAATTCTCGAATCGCAGCCCCGGCACTTTCTCGAAATCTCGCCGATTGGCTGTCAGCAGCAGGGCGTTATTTTCCAATGATATGGCCGCAATCTTCAAATCGCGCGTTGCAACTCGGATTTGGGCCGCGTGGAGTGAATCGAATCGATCCGCAGCCGCTCGATCAAACGGTGCGATGTGGAATGTCGCGAAAAACCCGAATAGGCTGCGCAACTCGCGATAGGCGGCAACCTGGCGTTGGGCGAGTCGTTCTTTCGCTAAGGCGGCCAACCATCCTCTCATCGTTTCCTCGACGACAATGACTGGAATCGCGAAAGCTTCATCCTGCGCAAGGGTCATGCGTTCGACGAGGCGGGTTCGTCGTTCGCTCGGGGGCATCCTAAGAATACTCACATGATTCGTGTCCAGCAGAATCACGGGGTTTCCTCGGCCAATGCGGCTTGGCGGTCTGCCTCGTGGGCAGCTTCGATTTCAGCGAGCATAAGCCGCGTAAACTCGTTGTCTTCCGAGATGCCTACGACACTTCGCCAATCTTTGGTCGGCGCAATGGTTGGTGTCTGCTTCTCGTTGAGGCGGCGCTCGATTTCGTCGAGGCGGCGAGCCAAGCTTTCCAGGGTCAGTTCCGACATGGTGGTTCTCCTGAATTTCCGATTCCGATGGAAGAATTATAACCCGGTCAGCCCCGTTCCGCAGCGCCGTAAGACAGCGGCTTTCATCATTCTACCACTCTTGTTCTGCCCGCTGGCGACAGCGGCTCGCTCATCGTCTCGGCCGACGCCAGCGGGTGGCACCGACTCCCCACAGGCGTCAGGGTCACCTGTGCAATTTAATCACAATACACTGTGCGAAACAGAATACGTGCCGATCACTCACGCGGCGCGTTGTGGCCTGATATGCGTGTCTGAAAATCCATGTTAAGGCGGAGAATTGAGCACGGTTCACCTGTGTCGATCGCTCAAAACCAGCCGCCGCAACCAGCCGTCAATCCCATGCCAGTGAATCCGTTACCGGTACTTATTCCGCTGGTCTGTATTTGGGCAGCGATCGTATTCGTGCTGATGCGTTGGTGGAAATGCGCTGGCTGGCTTCTCTCGGCAGGCACCGCGCTGCTCATCGCCGTTTGGTTTTTGAACACCAGCGTTGAACGGCCGAATATTGAGCCGATGAGATTTGAGACCGAGTTTGAGGGCACAGTCTTCCTGACCACCGCTCGGGGCGAACGGCTCACCGTCAATTCACAACGGCTGATCGCGCTGCTTCATGGTCAGGAAGGCACCGAAGTGCGCGTCGCCTGGGTGGGCACATATGATTGGGGGCGACTGCGGGCGTACTCGATCCAAGCGATTGACGGCGTGGCACCGTGACTGGGTTTCACTGGTCCACTGAAAGCGGATAGATTCCGCAAAAGGCTGCTCGATCACGCTGTAGTTCAGCTTTGGCCGACAAGTATTTTGCACAAGGCCCGTCACGGCACACTGGGTGAATGAACATGGCCAGCATCTGGGCATTGATGCTCCTCGGTCTCGCATCTGATCCACCGAAAACTGCGGCAGTGATCGTCGAATCTGCGACGAGCGCAACCTTTCAATCTTGCGAATCCGCCGGTCCGGATTCCGTCTCTGAATGGAAGATCGCGGGTGGCACCGACGCCCTGCAGGCGTCGGTGTTGCGAAGCAGCAAGAGGAAGCGTCATCGACTTTCCTTGAGTTTACAGTCCCCCGTTCAGACTCAAACCTCGACCCAGCCGATCGGCACACCCACCGAACTCGGCGATTGATGATCCGCACGGTCAGCCAGATGCATAAAGCACCGCAGCCCGAGTTCCTTTGCGCCTTGGCGGCTTTGCGTGAGCCACCCAGTTGCTTATTCAGCTCCATTGACCTGAGTCGACAGATCCAAATCGAATGAACGGGATGCCTGCGGGGATCGCGTAGGGCGCACCCTCTTGTCGCGGCGCGACTCTGACACCAGCAGAGCGTCAGGACCACCCGAGTGATCGCCACCCGCCACCCGTGCTCACGATTGGGCACCCTTCCATCGCCTTCCTGCCGTTGCCCGCAGAATTCCTGCCGGCTTGTGGCTCGCTAGGCCACCGCCAGCGCTCGGCTGAACTGTTCGATCAGCCATTCCGGTTCTTCCAAGCCCACCGCGACACGCAACAAATATCGCGAAATGCCACAGCGCTCGGCGAACTCGAGTTCCTGATAATGGGCCAGCAGTGTAAACGGGCAGCACAGGGTGAAATTGCAGCCCAGGTTGGGGCCTTTGGAAATCTGCAGGGCATCGAAGACCGCGGGGGCGCGGTGTGGCTCACGGAGTACGATCGAAAACAGCCCGCCGTATCCGCCACCCGGACGCAGAAACGCCCGATAATTCTCGGGCGTCTCGAACTGGGGATAGTACACGCTGCCAACCGCCGGATGCTGCCGCAACCAGTGGCACAGTTGCTCGGCAGTCTGGTTGATGCGCTGCACCCGCTGGACGAAATCGCGCGAGTTGCGTTCCAGCACGACGGCATCTTCGAACCACAGCAGGTCTTCGAACTCGTCGAGCAACGCAGCCCGCAGCCCGGCATAGAACGGACGCTGCCGATTGAGAACAAGCGAGCCCCCCATCACGTCGCCCGCTCCCGAAAAATACTTCGTCAGGCTGCTCACCAGCACGTCGGCCGCGGGCAGCACGTCGACGTTCACAAAGGTCCCGAGCGTGTCATCCACGAGCACGGGGAACTTGTGCCGATCCGCGAGGTCGCGCACTCGCCGCAGGTCGAGCGTTCGCAACAGCGGGTTGCCCGGAAACTCACAGAACAAACCCAGCAACTCCTCGTCCGCCACCAGCGACGCAAGCCGGTCGATCTCGGCCGCAGCACCGTGCGGGTAAAACTGCACCGCCTGCGACGCTTCCACTCCAGCGCCGACTGTTCCGAATCGCTCCAGAACCTTGAGGTTGTCGACGTATGGAAAACCAAACTGCACGCTGCGGCGGCCGGGGCGCAGTCGCTGCAGGGCGCGAAACGCCGCGAAGGTGGCGGCCATGCCAGAGGGGAACAGAAACACATCGTCGCTGTGGCAGCCGACCGCGTTCGCAATGCGTTCGCGGATCGTGCACTTCGTCTGTGCGTCCTGCCGACTTGAAGCCGGGGGGGAACCCCCTTCGATTTCCGTCAGCGTAGAGGCCGCCCGGCGGGACGACACGATCTCTCCCGCGTGCTGCCAGAAATTCTTCGCCCAGGTCCGGGCCGCGGCGGGAAGCGTGACGACCGCGAGTCCGCCCAGCCAGCTATCGACACGACTCGGGACCTGGGCATGGCGCTCGACGAACGCGGCGCAGCGCTCGGCGACGCGCTGCGAGGGCAGGACGAAACAGCATTCCCCCTCACGGGCAAATCGCGACTCCGCGGCGGCGAACAGTCGCAGCACTGTCGGATGCAGGAAGAACCGCGGGTAGCCGCAGCGCATGGCCCCGGTCACCGCCGGGTCCCCTTCCTCGTAGCCGACGTTGGCCTGCCAGGTGGGCAGGCAGACGGATACCGCGTGGGGATCGTCCGGAAGCGGGCGTCCCAGGTCTGCGATTCGCCAGGCGGGGGAGGGCAGGAAATCGCTGGGTGTGCGATTTGTTGTCGTCATCAGATTACGTGTCACGAATCATCACGCCGAGCGTGATGGCTCTGAAAGGCGAGGCTCCGCCATGTCGCCGTTGCGAATCCAAGGCTCTGCCGCCAAGCACTGTGAAAATTGTCCGGTTCAACAGGACATACCGCATGCCCCGGCCCGATCATACTCGGCCCGCGGGTACGTCTGAAAGTCAAACGCCCCCCACCACCACGAGAGCAAGCCCCGTTGCTTGGCGACTCTGACAACGGTCAATTAGACTTCGTGAACCGTCGGTAACCTGCGTTTTTCCCGGGCAGCAGTTCTGGTCCCATGCCTACCTCCCCGTCTCGGCGTGACTTTCTCAAGACGACCAGCACACTCGCCCTGCTGGGAGCCGGGGCCGGAACATCCGTCGCAGCGGCTGAGACCGCCCCCCTGCCGGCCTTGTTGCCGCGTGACTCGCAGGGGCGGCATTTCGTCTTTTATGCTGACTGCTGCTCGGGCATTGCCGGAACCGGTAACGAACAAAATCATGCCGCGGTCAATCGCGTGGTGGCGCGCCTGCAACCGGGTCCCGAGTTCATCGCCTTTCCCGGCGACGCGGTGATGGGCTACCTGACCGACCCCGCCCCTCTCCGCCAGCAGTGGGATTACTGGTGGAACACCGAGATGGCCTGGCTGCACCCGCGGGGCATTCCGCTCTATCAGTCCACCAGCAATCACAACACCTACGACCTGGCCAGTGAAGAGGTCTTTCGCCAGGTCCATCCGCATCTGCCGCAGAACGGTCCCGAGGGTCAGCGCGGGCTGGCCTATGCCGTGCGCAACGGCAACCTGCTGTACGTGTCGACGCATCAGCCCGATCGAACCCGCCCCGATCGCAGCACGCTCGTCATGGAAACCGCCTGGCTCGATCAGATCCTGACGCAGCACGCCGACGCCCGTTATAAATTTGTGTGTGGACACTATCCCGTGTTTCCGGTGAACGGCTATTTTCAGTCGCCCCAGTGGTGCTTCCGGCCGGCAGAACGAGAACCCTTCTGGGAGGTCCTCGTCAAACACCAGGTCCATGCGTACCTGTGCAGCCACATCCTGGCGTTCGATGTGCAGATTCACCGCGGCATTCCCCAGATTCTGTCCGGAGGTGCCGGCACCCAGGGGGCCGGACCCCTGGCCCTCATGCCGGCCCGCAGCGAATACCTGCATTGTGTTGAGATGGCAGTCGACGATCAGGGACTGCGCTGCCAAACCCGCGGCGTCGATGGCCGCGTTCGCGAAACGCTGACCTGGCCCTGCCCCTTCCCGGCCAGTCCCGCCTGGCAGAGACTGACGCCCACCGACTGCACGGCGCAATTGTCTTCGCTGAAACCCGCCGGAAAAATCGTGGCATTCCGTGCCAGTACCGGTCCGGTTCGCGTTGACCCGGCGGGAACACCGCAGACGTTGCTGTGGGGTTGGGACAGTATGGAAGGACTCGCCACCGTCTGGATCGGTTGGGAAGGCACCCCCCTGCGCCTCACCGTGCGGTTGATTCCCCAATCGGGCTTCGGCTGGCAAGTCTGGTCAGGTCCGGTTGTCCCCCTGGGCGTCCCCTGGACGGGCGAAGTGGCGCTCCATCCGGGGTTGGGACCGGGCGGTGTCTTGTGGCGCCCCACGGCCAATGCCCCCTGGCAATCGTTGAGCACCACTTCCAGCAAGGGCCTCGAAGACCTCACCTGGCCCAGGTATTGGAACATCGGCCACGGACACAGTGGTGCCGACGAATGGCCCTGCCTGGCACCCGCCCTCGAGATCGACTGGACACACGCCGATCTCCCCTCCCATGCCTGACTGTCTGGCTCCACTTTGAACTTACCCAAGGCCTGCCCCATGTCATTCCCCTCTGCATCCGGAGATTCTGTTCGAGCGGGCATGTGGACACGTCGCCACATGCTGCAGGCCAGTGCCCTGGGGACGCTGGCCCCCGCCTGGTTGCACGCCGCCGACAACACATCGAACCAGCCGTTTCTGGTTACTCCCTACGTGCAATTAGGGAACGCCCCACGACATGCGCCGCAGGAATCGTTGCTGGTCCTGTGGCATGCGGGACTCGACTCGGTGCATTGGCGGGTCGAGTTTCGCGCCGCCGGGACGTCCGACTGGATTCGGTGCGACCGTGTGATTCGCACCGAGATCGCACTGCCCGGCCTGGAACGGTTTGGCGTGTACGAAGTCGAATTGCGTCCGCTCCCGCCAGGCTCACGCGCCGAGTATCGGGTCTGGCTCAATGACCAGGCCGTCTTTCAGGCTCAAGCCGCGGTCCGCTCTCCCAGCCGTCAGCCTTTTCGGTGCGTCGTGATGGGCGATGTCGGGACTGGTAGCCCGCAACAGAAACAGGTTGCCCTTCAGGTGCATCGTTATCAGCCGGAATTTCTCCTGATCCCCGGCGATTTTGTGTACAACAACGGACGCGTCAGCGAGTACACGACCAACTTCTTTCCCGTTTACACGGCGACTGAGGCCGCCAGCGACCGCGGGGCGCCCCTGCTGTCGCAGTGTTGTTTTCTGGGTGGCCGTGGCCAGCACGACACCGAGGCATCTCTGGCAACGCATCCCGACGGCCATGCCTGGTTCTACTATTGGTCATTTCCGTTGAACGGCCCCTCCTTGTCAGCCGAGCGCCGGCATGTGTATCCGCTGTCGGGTCAGACCAGTCAGCAGAGCGCGTTCAAAAGTGCCGCCGGGGCCCGGTTCCCACAGATGGCGTCGTATTCGTTCGACTGGGGCAATTCGCACTGGGTCGTCCTGGATACCTGGAATCCGCACATCGACTGGACCGATCCGGAACTGCGCGCGTGGCTGCAGGCCGATCTGAAACAGGCTCAGGACGCGACTTGGAAGATCGTGGTTTCCTATCTGCCCCCGTTTCAATCCAGCACGCAATATCCGCAGGGGCAGAAAATGCGCGTGATCGTCGATCTGCTGGAAGCCGCCGGAGTCGATCTCGTGTTCAGCGGCTATGCCCATTCGTACCAGCGCACCTACCCGCTGCGCTTTGTCCCCGCCCCGCGTCCGGCCGGCCCGGTCACAGACCCCGGTCATCTGGTTCCGGGTCAATTCACCTACGACCAACGTTTCGACGGCCGGGAACACACTCAAGCCGACGGCATCATCTATATCGTCTCGGGCTGCGGCGGAAATCCCCAACTGCACAGCCCTGAACAAACCGACAACCCACAAACTTGGCAGCCATTCACCGTGCGCTATAACGCCAGCCAGCATCAGTTCACGGCTCTCGACTTGCATGGCCCCCGCTTGAAGCTCCAGCAGATCAGCCGGGAAGGGGCCGTTCTCGACGAATTGACGCTGACCAAACCCTCCGCGCCGGCCAACTGACAACTCCGCGACCCAGGCCGACTCAGCGGTGACCTGGTGGGTCTGGTGTGCCGCTGTTGCCTGTCGCTGTTGCCTGCCGCTGTCTGCTTAAGGTCGCTGTCAAAACGGTCGACACTCATACCCGATTCGACCGGGAAACAGCATCACATCGGCATAGCCCGTCAGCCGTTTCCAGGAGAGCCCCGCCTGCGTCAACATGGTTTCGAGAGTCGGCGCAGAAAACGTGCGCAGGCGGTGGGTCTCCACAGACTTCCGGTACTCCCCGGCGACTTTGAGAAACGACACAATGTGTCTTTCAACGATATCACCCTGCTGTTTGACAACTGACGTGACCGTGAATTCCGGTTCATCGCGAAAGAAGGTGCCTGAATAGTCCCGTTCGGCTCCCAGCACGTCGAACAGCCACACGCCCTCCGCTGTCAGCGCTGATTTGATCCGCGCAAAACAATTGGCCAGGTCTGAGATACGAAATCCCGCATCCGCCGCGGCATAACTGAGAATTTCGCCCACCGCAACGACGACATCAGCGGCGGGCACATCCACCTGCAGCGCATGCCCCACCCTCCACTGCGCACCCGGCAGCCTGGTGCGACCGAGGGATACCATTTCAGGCGAGAGATCGATTCCCACCACCTGGCTGGCCAACTGCGCCACCGCTTCCAGCAGAACCCCGCTCCCGCAACCGATATCGACGATGCGCCCGGCCTTTCGGCCGTGCCACAGATTTCGTATGTGTGCCGCGGCACCGCGCGGAATTGAGTCAAACCAGCGATCGTGAATCGATGCGAGAATCTGATCGTACATGGGCCAGCCTCTCCACCGAGAAAATCACCAATCAAAGCTCCGCGAGCGCTCACCCTGACCGACGGCGTACCAACCCGGCCGTGACATCGAGGGCGAGATCGGCCACCTGCCCCTGCGCCAGCAATTCCCAGGCAATGGCCGCCATGGCCGCGTTGTCGGTACAGAGCGACAAGGGAGGCACGACCACCTCCACCTTCTCGGTCGTGGCCAACTCGAGCAGCCGTTCTCGAAACCGCGAGTTGGCCGCCACCCCGCCCCCCACGAGCAGCGTCCGCCGTCGACATCGCCGCAAGGCATCGCGGCACTTGCCGACGAGCACATCGACCACCGCTTCCTGGAAGCTGGCCGCGACGTCGGCAACATATTGCGGATCGAGAAGGGCCGGATCATACGCCTGCGGCGGAGTACCAGCGATCTGATACAGCACCGAAGTTTTCAAACCGCTGAAACTGAATTCGAGCCGATCGTGTTCGTGGATAAAGGTTCGCGGGAACCGAAAGGCTTTCGCCGAACCTCGCAGTGCGGCCTGCTGGATGGAGGGCCCCCCGGGATACGACAACCCCAGCATGGCCGCGACCTTGTCGAACGCCTCACCCGCCGCATCGTCGATCGTCGAACCCAGCAGTTCAAAACCGGTCGCCGAGGGGCAATCGTACAGATTGCTGTGTCCCCCCGAGACGACCAACCCGACCGCCGGGAAGACATCGCGCGCGGCGTGCATCCGGCAGGCATACAGGTGGGCCTCGATGTGATTGACGGCGATCAAAGGCTTGTCGAGGACCAGGGCCAAGGTCTTGGCCGCTGTCAGCCCCACGAGCAACGACCCGACCAGCCCGGGCTGTGTCACGACCGCGATGGCCGACATGTCCGACAATGACACGCCGGCCTGCTCGAGTGCCGCCTGAATCACCGGTATGATCCGCTGCACATGGGCCCGCGACGCCATTTCCGGCACGACGCCACCGTAGCGCTCGTGAATCGCCGTCTGCGACGCGATGACGCTTGAGCGCACCGCCAGATCGGCATCAATCACCGCCGCTGCGGTTTCATCACAGGAAGATTCAATCGCCAGGAGTAACCGGGGTGCCATACCACAATTTCCGTCGTTCATCTGTCCTGGCGGGGCCGGCGAAGTGACCCCGGCTCATCCCCCTTGTTACTTGTGGCCCCGAGCCCTGTCGCACGAATTCCGTGGCGACCCGGCCGATTCCACCGGAACCTGCCCCCGACGCGTGCCACCATTCGTCGGTGCCGTCACAGTGACAGGCCGACCCAATCAACGCAGTGGGCACCGCCGAATCCTGTTCAAATCCGGCCGGGCGTTCGGGCAGCCGACGGGACGGCGAGCCGCTTGGCCCCCCGCGCGCCAGTCGCAGTTCATGACAGCTTAACCCGCCAGCACGGTCAGATGCGTAAACCGGGGCCCGTCGATTTCCTGCAGCCAGCGAATTACCTCAGCGGCACTGGCTTCGGTCTTAGGCTGCTCAGCCTGGGGCTTTTTGTCCCCCTCGGGCTTGGCAGACTCCTTGGTCGCCGGCTTGTCGGCAGACTTGCTGTCGTCGGCTGCGGCGGGCTTGGCCGCTTCGGGCTTGGTTTCGGTCTTCGGAGGACCGGCGAGCTTCTCGCTGAGGTATTCCACCGCCTTGGCCAACTGCCGGTCGATAAATTCCGACTTCGGCGGCCCCTCTTTATTGGCCACATCACGCTGACGACGGTATTCAATGTAGTTTTCGAATTCCGCCGGGTTGAACGGAACCAGGTAATTCTCGTTGGGCAAGACACCCCATTCGTCCGATTCCTTCGCGTCGGGGAATCGATGAATGTTCTTGCCACTCGGGCGGTGATAGCTGGCCGTCGTGAGCTTTAACTGGCTCTTGCCTTCTTCCAGCTTGATCACATTCTGCACACTCCCCTTGCCCCATGTGCGTTCGCCGACGACGACGGCACGCTTGTGGTCCTGCAATGCGGCACTGACGATCTCACTCGCCGAGGCACTGTATTTATTCACCAGAATCGCCAGCGGCACATCCTTGAACTTACCCGGCCGACGGCGGGCGAATTGCGGCCGTTCTTCGGTGTTGCGTCCCTTGGTGCTGACAATTTTCCCTTCTTCCAGGAACAGATCGCACACATCCACGGCACTGTTCAGCAGTCCGCCCGGATTGAAACGCAGATCAAGAATCAGCCCTTTCACACCCGCAGTGGTCAAATCTCCCAGCACTTTCTTCAGGTCGGCGGCCGTATTGCGGCTGAACGCAGTCAAACGGATGTAGCCGATCTTCTTCTCGGGGTCGAGCATGTAGTTCCAGGTGCCATCGGTATTATGAATGTCACCCAGCACCGTCGGGTTGGCGATTTTCGCGCGGGCCATCGTCAGACGTTCAATCTGCGACTTGCCCTCATGAATCACGCCGATCGTGACTTCTTCACCTTCTTTTCCGCGCAGGATTTTGACGGCGTCGTTGATGGTCATCTTCTCGGCCGACTTGCCGTTGATTTCCATGATCTTGTCGCCCGCCTGAATCCCCGCCTTGTAGGCCGGAGTACCAGGCAGAGGCGCCGTCACGGTCAGTCGCCGGGACTGCGGATCGGACTGAACTTGAATCCCGACCCCCGTGAATTCCTGTTCGATCTGCTCGGTGAACCGCTGCTGTTCCTCCGGGCTGATGTAGTTCGAATACGGATCGAGTTCATCCATCATGCCCCGGAGGGCCGCTTCGATCAGTTTGCGGCGGTCGACATCTTTCACGTAGTTGCGGTCGATCTGCTCAAACGTGTCGGCGAAAATTCGCATCAGCTCGAAGTACTGATCCGGCTTTCCAGCCGGGGCGGCGGCATCCGACTTGGCTTCTGTCTTGGCCGGAGACGATTCTTCTTCATCGTCGTCACCTTCGTAGGCCCAGACCGAAACCGATGGGAACACAACGACAGACAACAGCCACAGACTGAAGATAAAGCGATACACTCGCATATCGAACTCCTGAGATCTACAGGCCACGGGTTTCCGCATCACCCGCGATTTTCCACGATTCTACGACATCGCGTCCCCAGCGACAAGACGTGACCTCTGACCGGCCGGCCACGCCCAGACCGCCCCGGCGGCAACCTCGAGGGAGATCAACCGGGGCTGAAGTCTGGATGCAAGAAAGCGTCATTCGATCGAGGCCCCGTCGCCGGGCTGAGTCCGAATGGCACGGTTTCAGGGAACCGAGGTGCTGATTCGCGCAACGTGGCCTATCGAATCATTCCAATTCAGGTCCCGTTTGTTGGCCGGCGACCCGATAATTTCCGACCGGGGACAGGCGCTGACAAGTTGAAAACTTGTCCCACGAAACGGCTTCAACCGCGATTCTTAAGCTGGGCCTGCAACTCGGCAGCCAGCTTCGTCAATTGCGCAATGTCCAGCGCTGCCAAATCGCTCATTGTCGATTCGGACAACCCAAGGACTCTCTGGAGTACATGGATTTGACCGGCAAGCTCGCCAAGTTGAATCCCTTCGGCCCATCCTTCCGCCCAACCTTCATCGCGCCCCTCATCCTTGGCTGCCTTGAGTCGCCAGATCTGATCGCGTTCGAACTTCAGACGGGCCTCTTCCATGAGCCGTTCTCGCGAGTATCGAGCGTCCATTTCCAGCACTCCAGCGGCGACCAATAACACGGAATCTCTTCAGCCTGCGGAAATCCAAAGCGTTCTTCGCTCCGCGAACCAACGCACTGTCTCAACGACATCGGGACTCGACAGACACTGTTCGCCCAAACCGGAATCGCCCGCCCGCCCCCGTTCAAATCCTAAAACACGGATTCAGGTTCCGTTCTTCGGCTGGCAACCCGACAATTCCCGACCACGAATAGGCGCTGACAAATTGGAAACTTGTCCCACGAAGTAGCTTCAACAGCGATTTTGAAATTGTGCCCGCAGTTCGGCAGCCAAATTCGTCAATTGCGCAATGTCCAGTGCTTCCAATTCGCTCGCCGACGCCTCGGGCAATCCGAGCAAACTCTGAAATACGCGAATTCGACCGGTAAGTTCCCCGCGCTCCAGTCCCTCATCCTTAGCTGCCTTGAGTCGCCAGATCTGATCGCGTTCGAACTTCAGGCGGGCTTCGTACATTTGCCGTTCTTGCGGGGATTGAGCGATCATTTCCAGCACTCCAGCGGCTTCCAAAAACACCGAATCCTGTAACCTGTGGACCACCTCTTCCGCGGTCAGTTGTGACACATTCCGGAAGAAATAGACCCACTTTTCCAACAGCGTGGCCTCTGCCAGCACGTGTTGCTGTAAATCATACTTCGGCAATTCGATAAAGTGAACCTGAAGATCATCGGTCAAGACCAGGTCATGCCGACCGTTCCGCAACCGAAAATCGAGATGCAGGTCGGGAACGCTCGGAAACAGCAGCGCGTCCAGCACGCAGATACTGATCGCCGGACGCAATGCATGGTAGGCGTCGCCCGAATGCATTTGCCCGGCGTACAGGCTCGACACGTAATAGGTCAGTCGTTGCCGAAGCCCGGCATGGGTCGCCGCCTGCATTTCGATATTCAGCAGCCGGCCCTGATCGTCCCGCGCGCGGATATCCAGGATTGCCAGCTTGTCATCGTCGCCGTCCTGGCCAAGGATCGGATTGAGGATCTCGACCGCGGCAATTCGAGGCGAACCGGCCAGCACGGCGTTCAGGAAATGAATGGTGACGGCCGGATGCTTCGGATTGCCCAACAGCATCTTGAATGCAAAATCAACGGTCGGATCGATACCAATCGCCATGCCCGGCTTCCTTCAAGTAAGGCCCCCAGATGTCCAGAATCAGCCCGCCTCGGCCCCGTTGGCTCCGTCGAGGTCCAATGCCACCCACGGTAGACCAAGTACAGGGCTTTTCCGGAATCGCCCAAACGGCTGACTCACTCCACAAACCAACAGGCTGTTTCCACAACCTCGCAGTGCGTCCGACCTGTTTCACACACTCCCATCCTGCGTCAGCAGACCGTCGCCCCCTACCGCCGTCAGCCATTGATCGGCCACAACGTCCAATCCCGACACCGTTTCCAGCAAGTCGGCCGAACCCGGGACTCTGTTCCGTTTTTGACTTGCCTCTTTGTCTATACATACGTATACTAAACTAAATAGTCAATCCTGTATGCCGATTTCAGAGGAGCCAGACATTTGGCCAGGGCCCCTGATCAAACGAAAACCAACAGGCCGGCGGAGAACCACCACGATGAACGGGGAATTCCCCCGCCGTGGAATGGTGCGACTTCAGCCAGCGGCCTTGACCGCCTTGCGCCGTTCGACAGGCAACGGCCGGAACGACGTCCAGTTTCCCCCGGACGTGTCTCATGCACAGAAGCCGGCCCGCGCGTCGCAAAATCCAGCGTCTCTGAGAATGCCACAATGGCCCTTGAAACACCCGTCGCCGAAAATTCACAAATTCGGAATTCTTTGACGAAACCCGCGGAAAGTGATGTGTTCTCCGTCGCGGTGGC
>JAFEBR010000737.1 GCA_018242565.1 Planctomycetota bacterium
CAAGAATCCGCTGTCGGCTTCGGTCGATTCGCTGCGGCAGGCGTGTCTCGAACGGACCGGATTGCCGGCCGGTTCAATCGACACCGGGACCATTGAACAGTTCTTGGACTCCTGTTTGGATGGAAACACGAATAAGGCGCCGTGTGATTTCCGGTCGAGCCTGCCGGTCCTCGATGACCTGACACGGTCTGGGACAATTCTCGGCAGTCCGAAGTTCATGTCCCCAGAACAAGTCGCCTGCAACTACGCCACGATCGGGCCCCGAACCGACGTCTACGGATTGGGGGCCACTCTTTTCTGGTTGTTGACTGGCGAGGCTGTTGTCAGCGGCCGCAATCTCATCGAGATATTCGAAAAGATCCCGACCGAACTACCCAAGTCCCTCCAGGAATTGAACGCCCGCGTCCCGGATTCCGTCGAGTGCGTCGTCTGGAAAGCCATACAGAAAGATCCGAAGAGTCGCTACGAAAACTGCAAAGTGCTCGCCGAAGAACTGCAATGCTGCCTCGAAGGTAAAAAGCCCGCGGCGCAAAAGAGCCGCGAACGTGTTCAGAGTGAAAAACGAGATTCGAAATACGACAACTTATTTCTCAAGGCCTTCCCCCGTAAAGCAGATTAAGCCGATCCCAGGTGCGTTCATGAACTACGATCCGAACCACGACGAACTAGAAGCCTTCCCGACCGGCGCATACCGAGTCGATCAACTGTGTACGGCCTTCGAGTTGGCCTGGAAGTCCGGAAAGCGCGGGCCGATCGAGGAGTGGCTGCCTCGTGTTCCAGCGGCAGAGCGCCCGAGGTTGTTGCACGAATTGATTCTAGTGGAAGTTGAACTCCGCCGTGCCATGGGAGATTCTCCGCAGGCTGTTGAATATCAACAGCGGTTTCCCGAACACGTCGAGGTTGTTAAGGATGCATTCGACGCCACGCCCCCACTTCGTCCGACGGACCCCTCTACGACGGCGACCGTGATCGCCGAAATCGGCCAGGACACCAGCGCTGGAGACTTCTCGACCGCAGGCCTCGTGGACAAATCGGAACCGCTTCCCGAAGCGATCGGCCGTTACCCGATCCGGCGTGTACTTGGGAACGGCGCGTTCGGCAGGGTTTATTTGGGCGTCGATTCCCGGTTGGATCGCCTCGTGGCGATAAAAGTCGCCCTGGCGTCGCAATTTGAAACGCCTATAGGCCGCGAGCGATTCCTGCGCGAAGCCCGCAATGCCGCCCAACTCGATCATCCCGGCATTGTGCGGGTGTACGACGTCGAAGAGAACGGCGATCTCTTGTATATCGTGCAGCACTTTATCGACGGTCAAAACATGGCTGCATGCGCCGTGCACGAGCACTGGTCACTCGATCGCATCGTGCGTTGCATCAGCGACGTGGCCCGAGCCGTAGCGTTTGCCCACCAGCAGGGAATTTTCCACTGCGACTTGAAGCCGGCCAATATCCTGATCGATCGTCAGGGCCACCCGCACATCGCCGATTTCGGCCTGGCGATCGACGAGAGCAGCCAGCGCACGCGCCGTGGCGAGCGCGCCGGGACGCCGCGCTACATGTCGCCGGAACAAGTCCGTGGCGAGGCAGACCGTTTGGACGGCCGTTCTGACATCTGGAGCCTGGGGGTGATTCTCTACGAACTGGCGACCGGACGCCCCCCTTTCGACGGTGCGAATCGCGACGAGGTGTTCGACGAAATCTTGAATCGCGAACCCAAGCCGCCACGGATGATTGACGACAAGATTCCTGCCGAGCTGGAACGAATCATCCTGCGGTGCCTGTCCAAGCCGGTCGGCGGTCGCTACAGCACAGCGCTGGAAGTCGCTCGCGATTTGCAGAAACTGGGCCGCCGCCCGCGAACCTGGTGGTGGATCGCGGCGGCCGCGGTGCTAGTCGTCGCAATCGGCATCGTCTGGCGAACGTGGAATCATCCCGCTGATACGTCGTTGGAATCAGATCTATCTGGCCCAATTGAATCGTTTCGCGTCGTTCACATTCGCGAGCAGGCAGAGGAGTACGAGCAGCTTGGTGAGATCGGTGTGGATTCGTCCGCGGCACGCGAAAATGATCTGGTACGGATTGTCGCGCGCTTCCGCGAACCGCTCTATTGCTACTTGATCGCCTTCAATCCCGATGGTAGCGATCAACTCTGCCCGCGCAACATGGAGGATAGCAAACCGCAACGGCTGACCGCGCTGGAATACCCCGTGTCTAAAGCGTACCAATTGACGGATGGGACCGGGTTGCAGGCGTTCGCTATCGTCGCCTCGCGCGAACCTTTGCCGACCTATCGCGAGTGGCGTCAACAGTCGGGTCCGATGCCCTGGCAGCACGTTGAAGCGGGAGGCGTTATCCGCTTCGATGGGCGAAGTGCGGAAGAAACGGTTCCCGGGAAACACCAAGTTTCGGTATCCCGCAAGCGCCAACGGAAGCCAGCGACACGCGGCCCGTCAGGCGGTGCATCACGCGGCCAAGAAGTCGAATTGAAAGGGGTCAAGCCGATCGAGCAGTTGTGCGGGTTCCTGTCCGAGCAGTCGCCCTCGAGCGAGGTGCAAGCCGTGGCGTTCCCGGTCGTTGCGAAACCAGCGCAGTAGACGTAGTCCCGGAGCAACGTCTCTCTGAAGAGCAGACATTATCCGACGTGCTCATTCACGGTTCCATTTGAAAATGGTTGTTGGGAGCCATAATGATTATGCAATGGATGAATATCGTTCCCAATGATCGGAAAGGTAACACTCGCGAATCAGCCCCCTTTACGGGTGGTGTCCAAGAAAGAGCCTCGGACCGATCGCCCCCAAACATTTCGATTCCTGAATCCGTCGCGCAATCTCTTCGCTTAGCTTTCGCGATGACCGCTTGGCTGCTTTTGCCATCGATAGGATTTTATCAAGCTTCCGCAAGCGAACCGGCTCTGACTCCGGCGCAGCAAGAACGGCTGAATTTACTAAGTCAATACCATCAGCAGACAGAGAAGTTGATTCAGGACGGTAATTTTCGGGACGCGGCTAGCGCAGCCAACAAGAAACTCGCTATCTTCCGCGAGATTGTCGGCAATGAGATTGACCAGCTCGCCGAAGTGCTCCTGCAAGTCGCCGAAATCCACGCGCAAGCCGAAAATTTTGAATCAGCTCGCAAATTGTTCGAGGAATGCTTGTCGGCGTGCCAAATGCAGAATGGGAATGACGACTGGCGTGTTACTGAAGCCAGCCTCAGACTGATGGATATCGACTTCATGGAAAAATGCTCCGTCGAAGACCGGGCTGCAATACGAGGGGCATATGTGGCGAATAAGCAGGCCATTCGACTGTATCAGGCGGGGCGGTATTCGGAAGCCATAACTCATCAAAAGAGTTCACATAACGTCCACATACGTATTTTCGGCCCTAGCCATCTGCTTACGTCAGCTTCTTCCTACAACCTAGCCGTGATATACCGTGAACAAGGGAACCTTGCGGCAGCCGAGCCACTTTTGGAACTGGCGCTGGGAATCCAGGAGAAAATCCTCGGACATGACGATCTGCGAACGCTGCCGTGTCTAATCGCCTTAGCAAATCTGTATAAAAGCCAAGGTAAACAAATCGCGGCCGAGCCGCTTTTGAGGCGGGCGAAGGAGACGCGGGACAAATATGACCAACAGATTTCGAAGCTGTGGCAAGACGGCAAATTGCTCAAGGCACTTTCCGAGGCCGGCAGAAAGCTCTCGGTCGAGCGCGCAGCTTTCGGAAACAAGCACGAAAACGTTGTAAGCTCGCTTTGGAACCTTGCAGACATGAAAGAAACAATTGGCGACTTCGACGAAGCCCGCAAGTTGAAGGATGAAGCATTGACCGCGCAAATAGGCGTCTATGGCAGCGGAGACTGGCGTGCGACCAATGCTCGATTGGCTCGAGACGACGTTACGTTGCGGGAGATGCTTTCGCCGGACGACCGGAAGACACTGCACGAAGCGTATAAATTACACAAAAGGGCCGATGAGCTGGACAGAGCTGGTCAGCACGGCGACGCTATGGAGATTGCCGCACGAGTGCGTGGCGTCTATGAGCGATTTCTCGGTTTGACCCACCCAGCAACTGCCAGGATCCTGTTGGACCTTGCGGAATTGTACACTGAGGAAGGCGATTATGCGTCGGCTGAACCGCTTTGCCGACGTGCACTTGAGATCCGCGAAGGAACCCTCGGACGCAATCACCCGGAAACCGCCCTCAGCTTGAATTCCGTGGCAACTCTGTACGCGCTGCAAGGTAACTTCGCTGCAGCGATACATCACAGCCGTCTGGCGCTGGACGTATCGGAAGACGCCCTCGGTCCCGGTGATCCGCAAACGGCACTAGTGTTGCGCAATCTCGGAATGATGTTTCTTGCACAGGGTAACGACACCGCAGCCGAATCGCACTTGCAGCAAGGGTTGGAAATAATACAAAAGCTTCCCAACCGAGAAGACCTGCTTGAAAGTAACTTCCTCGCCCCTTTGGCGGAAGTATTTGCAAAAAAAGGGAACTCCGCTGCAGCTGAGTTGCTCAACCAGCGAAATTTAAAATTCCTGGAAGAAAACCTCGGGCCCGAGCACCCTGATACGGCCATTTGCGTCTTCGCCTTGGCAAAGCTCTTTGGTGCGCAGCGCAATTACAAATTGGCTGAAACTTTCTACGCGCGAGGACTGAAGATTTACGAAACATCATTCGGGCCCGACCACCCCGATACGGCCAAGATGTTATACAACTTGGCGCTTGTCAAATGGTGGCAGAGTGAAGTAGACGAAGCGCAGGAACTAACCTCACGCGGCCTAAAGATTTATTCATTTCACGCGAAGCGGACCGCTAATATTCAGACGGAGCACCAGCAACTGCTCATGGCCGGCGAGACAGGCCGACTTATGGACGGCTGGCTAACGTTTACGTCAGGCGATACCGAACAAACGGCACTCACATGGCGCCATGTTTTGGCTTGGAAGGGGCAGGTTGTGGTGCGCAAATTTGGAAAGCAGCGGGCATGGAACACAGATCCGAACTACGCGACGTTGCGGCAAACAACGCAGCAATGGAGCACGCTGACGCTCAATCGACCTGCGCCACCCTCAA
>JAFEBR010000738.1 GCA_018242565.1 Planctomycetota bacterium
CGCGTCGTTCGGGACGTGGGTGCAGTGCGGCGAGGTCGTTCAGACGGTCTGTCTACTGACCCTGCGGTCTGCCAGAGCGTCGACCGATCCGCGGGCCGCGGATCGATCGATCTTGACGAGAAACGCCGAGGATTTCGGTGGATCAACTGAGTCAGACGGAGCGTTGCCGGATTCGCACCTGTCGGCTTGTTACTACGGACTGCGGTGATGCCCGGGTCTGTCATTTGCGTTTCCAACGAAAATGTGGATCGTGATGTCTCATTTTTCGCGAGCTGAGGTGGCCGCGTCGTGCCATGGCAAAACTTCTCTGGTGCAGTCAGGGTGCACAACAGCAGAGGCCGACGCCTGAGATCTTCACACGGAACGGGAAAGACATTCGGTCCTGCGAATGGAATACATTGTCTGATCCCCAATGGCAGCGATGCCCGGGCGGCCGAGGGTGAAAAATTGTCATTGGTTGGCAAAAAAATGTCCGCGCTTGAAAGTCGAGTCCAGGCAGGCTTGTCAGTTCAGTACCTCAGCGACGCGCTGTTCGCTGGACGGTGGGCCTGTCCGTTGGCGAAAACCGGCATATTCCTGTTTTGATGTTCTCGCTATAACTCCCGCCGGTAATTGGGAACCCCACGGCTTTTTCGGTGATGTGCAAGGGAGTGTGACCATGCGGCGATATGGAGTAATGCTGGCGATCGGTTTGGGACTGTGGCTGTCGTCGACCTCGGCACAGGCGGCAGGTGACCCGAGCGATACGATTCGGCTGTCGGAGCTCGTGTTGAATGATCTGGTGGCCATCCCGGGCAAGCAGATTCCTCACAGCCTGCTGGCTGACGCGGCGGCCGTGGCCATTATTCCCGATGTCACCAAGATCGGGTTTATCGCCGGGGTGCGTCGAGGCCACGGTGTGGTGCTCGTCCGCGATCCAGACGGCGAATGGAGTTTGCCCCAGTTTCTCACGTTAACGGGTGGCAGTGTCGGCTGGCAGGCCGGGATCCAGGGGACCGATGTGGTGCTGGTCTTTCGCACCAAGAAAGGGGTGGACGGGCTGATGAGTGGCAAGTTCACGATCGGCGTGGATGCCGCGGCGAGCGCGGGCCCCGTCGGCCGCAACGCCGAAGCCGCCACGGACAATACTCTGAAAGCCGAGATCCTGTCGTACTCGCGCAGCCGCGGATTGTTTCTGGGCGTATCGCTGGATGGATCGGCCCTGGAAATTGATCATCGCGCCCATTACGCGTTTTATGGTTCGCAGTCTGGTGAGTTGCCGGCACGTCTTCCCGAGTCGGCCGTGCAGTTGCGGCAGTCACTGGCCGATCTGACGCCGGGGCACAAAGTGGAATCCCCCTTGACCCCGATTGAACCGGCGGCGCCGGCGAAATCGTCGGCGAAGAAACTGGAAACCCTGCGTCGGTCGCTGGTTCACAACGCGGGACAACTTCA
>JAFEBR010000073.1 GCA_018242565.1 Planctomycetota bacterium
GAAATGTAATTCAGGAAACTTTCTAGAACTTGGATTTTCAATTGCGGATATCGGAACGGTCCTCACCGTTAAGCACGGCACATTCCATATGTTGGCGACCCTGCCCGGAACCCCCAGAAATGCGTGCGCGGCCACACCGATGAAATTGGACGTACACGCCCAAAACAAAACACACTGGACACCGCCGGCACGTCGGCGGCGGCTTGGGCGCCGTGGTCAATCCACTTCACCCGCAGCCGATCGGGGCGAACTTGAGCCAAAGCCCGCGGTCTCGTCGCCTGACAGACGAGAACGCAAAGCAGACACCGCGCCCCCCTGCTGCGAGCGCGAGCCGAATCCAGAACACCAGACTCGTTTCAGGACCGCTTCCGAGTGAACTGCTTGGTCAGTTGTGCAAACATCGCGGAACACGCATTGCGGACTTCTGTTAGCCCCGCGGGTGTCACTTTAGGCCCGCGGACATAATCGAGAATGATCTTTTCAGCCGCGGCCAATCCGTCACAGGCTTCGGGAATCTCCGAGGCAATCTCATGAGGAATCGTGGTGACTCCGTTCAGGTCCCCATGCAGCAGATCTCCCGGATAAATACAGATCCCGCCGACGGTAACCGGAACGTTAACGGCCAGCGTATGGCAGTAACCATGAGCACAGATGGCCCCGTTCGTGAAGGTCGGGAACCCAATTTTCTCGACCTGCTCCAGGTCACGACCGGCCCCCGATGTGATGAGCCCCTTGGCACCAAAGCCCTTGTAGACCGAGCACATCACTTCGCCGAACGTCGCGGAGATTACGGGGTCGTCGATGTCCTGGTAAACCATGACGGCAGGCCCTGGCAGCGCCGCGAAGGATTCGACCTGTTGCGTCATGCTGGCATAAACATCGCCTGCCCGTGGAGGCGACATGCTCCGGAAGGTCGAAGTCACCGCGTAGCCCACCATAGGGGGCATGTGCGGAAAGCACGCCTTGATACTCGAATTCATGAATCCCGTGTTCCGCGGCCGGACTTCGAACAGTTCAATCGCATTGCAGATTGTGGGAGTATCGAAGCGCGCCAACGCCGCCAATCGCTCGGCGGACAGTGCAGGAATTTGCATTTCAGGTGTACCAGCGGTCGTGGACAGGGGAATCTCGAGATGGCCAGTGGCCAGGATCTCACGAATCGCGACTATAGCGGACTCCCCGCCGATTCAACAATCGAACGGTTTCGACCTCGTATCGATTCGGGGTGGAGACCTGTCGGATCCGAGACTTTCCAGTTTTGAGAAACTGCATCAATTGGCTCTTCGCGCCTTGAGTGTCGCTGCCCGACGCTCGAAAATGCGGGTCCGAATCACAGCCAATCATTGTTCGAAGTACACGGACAATGGGAAACGATCAATCAACTTTTTACCCTGACCCCCGAACTGGAGAAACCATGTCTGCCGCCGTCACTCGACGCGACGTCTATTACACTTCGCTCGATGACCTGCTGGCCGATGTCGAGCGTCTTGCCCAAACGAAAAGCCACACGACCGGGCAGTGGACATTTCCACAGATCCTCGATCACCTGGCTCGCAGCTTCAACGCATCGCTGGATGGGTTTGGCTTTCGGGCCCCCTGGATCGCTCGCGTCTTGCTCGCGCCCCTGCTGCGAAACTCGTTTTTTACGAAGACCATGAAACCCGGTTTCAAATTACCCGCCGGCGCGGAAGCCCTCGCTCCAGACGCGAATTTGAGCCTGACCGAAGCGGTCCAGAAACTTACGGAATCTGTCACCCGGTTTCGCAGTACGCCCCAACGGGCCCCGCATCCCTTTCTGGGTGAACTCGCCCCACGCGAATACGATCTGCTGCACATGCGACACGCCGAACTGCACATGAGTTACGTGATTCCCGATGAAACTCCCTGAATTGCTGGCAGAATTTGACGACGTCGATCCCGAAGACGCTCTGGAAATCCTGATGGAATTCGCTGAGCGGCTGCCTCCCGCCAGCGCCGGACGCAGCGGGTCGGGTGAGCCTACCGATTGTCGAATCCTGGAATGTCAGACGCCGGTTTACCTGTGGGTGGATCTCAACGCGGGGCACGTGCACCTCGAAGCCGTCGTGCCGGAAAAATCTCCGACGGTGCGGGGCTTTGTCGCTCTGCTCGTGGAAGGACTGGAAGGGGCGACCGCCGCCGAGGTCGCTGAAATCCCCGATGATTTCCTGCCATTGCTGGGCCTGACAGACACCCTGGGGATGACCCGACAACGCGGGTTCCGTGGTGTCGTGGCCCGCATCAAACGGGAAGTGGCGCAAAAGGCGTAAGCTTTCGCGAATCGTTCGACAGTTGGTATTCGAACGCGTGCCCAGGGCCATTTCGCGAAAAAATCCCCTGTTTTCGCAATTCCCCTCTCGCATTGCGAAAAGAATTGATTACTCTAAGAAAACTGCGGTTTCGCGGCTCTCCCGCCCCAAAAAAGCACTCCCTCCCGCTTTTCGCCGACCGCAGTTCAAAACAGTTGGAATAGGAATTTGGAGAAAAAGGATGATTCAGTTGCAGCTTGACCAGCCCGCCCCGCGGTTGCTTCCCTCCGCCGAACTACCCAAATATACATACGTTCCAGGCAGCGGCTCACCCCACCCGGTCCGCGACCCTCGCGGGCACAGCCATAATCGCAAACAACCTCCTCCGATGGCCCTCGACCCCGAAACTTGGGCTGAAAATCGCTGGTATCTCTGGGCAATCGATCTGTTTAACCTCGGATATTACTGGGAAGCCCACGAAGAGTGGGAACGTTTGTTCCGTGCCACCGGAGCCGATACCACGTCGGGCCGGTTCCTGAAGGGGCTGATCAAACTGGCGGCGGCAGGTGTCAAAGTCCGTGAGCACAGTTTGCACGGGGTTCGGCGACACGCGGCCTCGGCCGGCGAAGTCTTCGCCGACGTCGCCGCGGAAGCCAGCACCGAATATTACTGCGGTCTGGAATTCACCAAACTGCAATACGCGGCCGATCGGGCCGCTCAACTGGTCTACAAAACGAATTACCCGGCCGGCAAGCCGACCCGGGTCTTTCCGTTCGTGCTGCAACCCCACCCCCTGCCCTTGGCGTTTTAGTTCGTTCGCAGCCCAAATTTTCAACCCCGGGCGAAGTTCACTGGCCCGCCGAAGGTCAACTATCCACCATCGGCGGCCAGTGAATTTCGCCCGTCGGCTTTAGGCCTCTCGGCCGTGTCTCCCCAGTAGCGAGTCGTCTGATGCTCAA
>JAFEBR010000739.1 GCA_018242565.1 Planctomycetota bacterium
AGAAGACGATCCAGCGAACCCGGGAGGGCGGGGCAGAGGGTTCGACAGTGCGGTCTGGCAACGACATAGAGCAGGTCCCTTGGTGTGGCCTGGGACTGGTTCTGGCAGAAGACTGTCGGAAACCCGAGGTTATCTCCCTGCCGTCTCCAGAAACTTGCGGGCCGTCTGCATGACATATTGCTCGGCACACCCATAGCCGATGGCGCGGTACCCCTGGCTCTGGGCCCAACGGGCCGATTCGTGATCGCGCGCCGGGAATCCGCAGGCGACGTTGTGCTTCTGACACGCGGCGAGGACTCGGGCCGCGGCCGCCAGGACCTGCGGGTGGTCGGTCTGCCCGGGAAAGCCCATGTCGGCGGCCAAGTCGCTCGTGCCGACCCATAGCACATCAAGCCCGACCTGGGCGATGGCGTCGATGTTGTCGACCCCTTCCACATCCTCGACCAGCGCGGCCAGCAGTACCGCGTCGTCGACGGTGGCGAGATATTCCGGCGTCGGGACGAGTCCCCATTGGGATCCACGTCCTGGGCCATAGCCGCGCTTGCCGCGCGGCGGATAAAATGCGGCCTGTTGCAGACGGCGGGCGTCGTCGGCGGTCCGGCAGTGCGGAATCAATACTCCCTGGGCACCCAGATCCAGGGCCTTCATGACGGCTTCCGGTTCGTCGTTCCGCAGAACTCGCACCACGGGCACGGTGTTTCCCGCAAAGCACCCCTGGACCAGTCGGTCGATGGTTGCCGCGTCGGTGGCTCCGTGCTCGGCGTCAATCAGAACAAAGTCGAACCCGGCATAGCCCAGCAGTTCACACAGGCCTGGTTCAGGCAATCGCACGGAACTGGAATAAATCGTGCCGCCGGAACGTAAGATCTCTTTGAGTTTATTCGGGCGAATCGGCATGCTTAATTCTTATCGGGCCATTCAGTGAGTGCGGTGGTGTTGATGTCGGTCAGCGTCAGCTTGAATTGCCCCTGAATCGCTGATTGACCATTGACCTTGAGTTCAAAACTCCAGTTGGCGGTGACCAGGCCGAAGGGAGAGTCGTCGTGCAGCCGATCGTCGATCCGCAGGGGAACCTGCAGGCCCAGGGGGCCGGCGATTTCCTGGTCGCCTGTTACGCCGGCACACCGAACCTTTCCGAGTTTCGGGTTGTCAATTTCCAAGGGGTCGGATGTGTTGGCGTTTTTGGGTGGACCTGCCAGCAGCACCGCGATCGCCAGAGTGCGGGAATCGGTGAGGTCGCGGAATTCCATGGGGGCCACGTCCCCCTCGGCGACCCAGGCTTTGATCATATTGGCGCCCGGTGACTGGCCTTTGGTCCGGTGCTTTTCCGGCACCAGGACCTTCATCAAGGTCGCGCGTTCACCCGCGTCTTCCGAGATAATCATCTTGATTTCGATCCAACGGCACTTCTCGCCATTGATTTCGCTGGATCCGACAGTCGCGATCGTCAGCGAGCCCTTTCTGGCGGGCTGCTGTTCGCCGTTCGCACTGGCCAGCAGTTCGAGTTTGTACCGAGCCTGTACATTTTGTGCGGGGAGCTGATAGATCAGTCCGTCGGCGCAGGCGGATTGGCAGACGGCCAGCACGGCCAGTCCGGTGACACACAGTCGAAATCGCATGAGTCAGTTCCGTTGGGTGACAGGGGCGTGCGACAATTTGCCGGGCGTGTCGTCGCGTCTAACTATGTGGCAAGCTGCCTGTTTTTGGGGCAGTGCTCGGTTCTTCAGCACGAGAACCGCGAGGTGACTTGGGATTGGGCAGCATCAAATGGAATCGACTGTGCCATCGCTGACGTGATTCTGGGCTTTTGGTTCGATTTTTGCAAATCGATTTGAAAAATCATCCAAATCGACTCTCGATCCGTTACTCTGGAGCCCGATCTTTTCTGCTCGAAGAGCGTCCAGGTGCCGGCACCTTGAGGCGTCGGTTGCGACGCGCTCCCTGTTTGATCCCACCACGTTTCCGAGGTCGCCATGTCGATCCGCGTTGCCCTGAATCATAAAACGACTTACCGCTACGATCGGCTGGTGACATTAGAGCCGCATGTGGTGCGGCTGCGTCCGGCACCGCATTGTCGTACTCCCATCCTGAGTTACTCGCTCAAGGTCACTCCGGAAAAGCACTTTTTAAACTGGCAGCAGGATCCATACAGCAACTACCTGGCACGGCTCGTGTTTCCTGACATGGCCCAGGAATTCTCGGTCGAAGTCGATCTGGTCGCCGAGTTGACGGCGATCAATCCGTTCGACTTTTTTATTGAACCCAAAGCCGAAAAGTTCCCGTTCGTCTACGACCCGATCCTGTTGCGGGAATTGGGCCCCTACCTCGATGCTCCCGCACCTGGCCCATTGCTCGAGCAACTGATCGCCGAGCATCGTCGCCCGGCCATGCGCACAATCGACTTCATTGTCGATCTGAACCAGGATCTGCAACAGCGGATCAAGTACCTGATTCGAATGGAACCTGGGGTTCAGTCTCCGGAGCAGACCTTGTCTTTGGGAAGCGGATCGTGCCGTGACTCTGCCTGGCTGATGGTGCAATTGCTGCGTCACCTGGGGCTGGCCGCGCGGTTTGTCTCGGGTTACCTGGTGCAGTTGGTCTCTGACGTTCCCGCGCTGGATGGACCTTCCGGGCCCACGCAGGATTTCACCGATCTGCATGCCTGGGCCGAAGTCTACGTTCCCGGTGCCGGTTGGATCGGGCTCGATCCCACCTCGGGTTTGATGGCTGGTGAAGGGCATCTGCCGTTGGCCTGTGCCGCCGAGCCGATCACCGCGGCACCGATCACGGGTTCGTTCCTGTTTCTGCCGAATCCGGCCAAGGGACCGAGCGATGTCGTCCATGAAGATTTCGAATTTCAGATGTCGGTCACGCGCGTGGTCGAGGCGCCGCGCGTCACCAAGCCGTACACCGACGAGCAATGGCAGGTGATCGACCGCCTGGGCGATGTCATTGATGCCAAACTGCGCCGCCAGGATGTCCGTTTAACGATGGGGGGCGAGCCCACGTTCGTCTCGATCGACGATCGCGACGCGCCCGAATGGAATACGGCGGCCCTGGGTGAAGCCAAGTATCGCCAGGCGGGAAAACTGCTGAAGCGCCTGCAGGCCCAGTTTGCCCCCGGTGCGCTGCTGCATATCGGGCAAGGGAAGTGGTACCCCGGGGAATCACTTCCACGCTGGGCATTTGGCTGCTACTGGCGTCCCGATGGTGTGCCCCTGTGGGATGACCCCACCCTGCTGGCTGAACTTGATATGGATTACGGGCACAATGCAGACGATGCCCGGCTATTCGTCGAGACACTGGCCGAGAAACTGGGGGTTCCTGCCCAGCGATGTATCCCCGGGTATGAGGATGTGTGGTATTACCTGTGGCGGGCCCGGCGACTGCCGACCAACGTCGATCCGCTGAAGTGCAACCTCGATGATGAAGAAGAACGGGTCCGGCTGGCGAAGATCTTTGAGCAGGGCTTAAGCCATATTGTGGGATTTGCCCTGCCACTGCGCCGCCTGTGGGATAACGGCAAATTGGTCTGGGAAAGCGGTCCCTGGTTCCGTCGGCAGGAGCATTTGTTCCTGTTTCCGGGTGATTCGCCCATGGGCTTCCGGTTGCCCCTCGATTCGCTCCCCTGGGAGCCACCCGCCGAGCGTGATCAGGTGATTCCGCTCGATCCGTTTGCGGCCCGCAATGAATTACCCACGCGTGACGCCCGAATACGGCAGCAGAAGCGATTTGCCACCCAGCCTGTGGCCCCGCGCAGTTCGATGTTCTCCGCGAACGGAGTCGCTGGGCCGGGAACCTTGACGGGGGCGAATGGTCAGCCCGCGCCGCATCCGTCTCTGGTGCGTACAGCGCTGTGCATCGAGCCCCGGCAGGGGCGGTTGCATGTCTTCATGCCCCCGACCAGCTCCATCGACGACTACCTGGATCTGATTACGGCGATCGAAGCGACGTCAGCCGAGTTGCAATTGCCGGTTGTCATCGAGGGTTACAAACCTCCTTCCGACCACCGCATTGCCCACTTCGGGATTACGCCAGATCCGGGTGTGATCGAGGTCAATACGCAGCCCACGCAGACCTGGCGCGACCTGGTGGACATCACGACCACCTTGTACGAGGAAGCCCGTCTGACGCGGTTGTCGACCGAGAAATTTGCGCTGGATGGTCGGCACTGTGGAACCGGTGGCGGCAACCATGTTGTCATCGGAGGTCCGACGGCCGCGGACAGCCCGATTCTGCGGCGACCCGACCTGCTGCGCAGCCTGCTGGCCTGCTGGCATAACCATCCTGCCTTGTCGTATTTGTTCTCGTCGCTGTTTATTGGCCCGACGAGTCAGGCGCCGCGCGTTGACGAAGCGCGGAACGATGCGATCTACGAATTGGAAATCGCCTTCGAACAGATTCCCGATGGCGGGGGATGTCCGCCCTGGCTGGTGGACCGTGTCTTCCGGCATTTGCTGGTCGATGTGACGGGAAACACCCACCGGACCGAATTCTGCATCGACAAATTGTACGCTCCGGAAAGCAGCGATGGCCGTCGCGGACTCGTCGAGTTTCGTGCGTTTGAAATGCCGCCGCATGCCCGCATGAGCCTGGTGCAGCAACTCTTGTTGCGGGCCATGATCGCGCGCTTCTGGGATAAGCCCTACAAGCATAAACTGGTGCGCTGGGGGACCGAATTGCACGATCGGTTCCTGCTGCCGCATTTTGTCGAACAGGATCTGCACGACGTGTTGTTCGAAATGCAGGATGCTGGATTTCCGATCGACAAGAGTTGGTTCGCGCCGCATCTGGAGTTTCGGTTCCCGCTGCTGGGGGAAATTGTCCGGCAGGGAGTCCATCTCGAACTGCGACAGGCGATCGAACCCTGGCACGTTCTGGGCGAAGAACCAGGGCCCGGCGGAACCGCCCGATATGTGGATTCGTCGTTGGAACGCGTGCAGGTCAAGGTCCGCGGATTGGTCGATCCCCGGCACATCATCACCTGCAACGGCCACCGTGTGCCACTGCATCCCACCGGGACGAATGGCGAATACGTGGCCGGAGTGCGGTACCGCGCCTGGCAGCCACCAAGCTGTCTGCATCCCACCATTGGCGTGCATACGCCGCTGGCGTTCGACTTGTTCGACACCTGGACCGGCCGGTCCCTCGGGGGCTGTCAGTATCATGTGTCGCATCCGGGTGGGCGGTCTTACGACACCTTTCCCGTCAACGCCGCGGAAGCCGAAACGCGTCGCCATTCGCGATTCTTTTCGTTTGGTCACACGCAGGGAACCTGGACGGTGCTGCCGGTGGCGCCGAATACCGATTCCCCCTTCACTCTCGATCTGCGGCATGCGGAAATTGCAGCCCGCAAGCAACCGCAGCCGCCTGTCGTGGTGTCGGCCGGGCACTATCGCACGACCGTCAACGGACAGGCATCGGCCGTCCCGTCGTCAATCGTCAACGAGTCGTGTATCATAGAGAGCATCTCGAGCGCGGCGCGCTGAAGGATGAGATCTGTTGAGTGCCGAGGCGCAGCCGAGAACTTCGACAATTGATCGGCTGCGCCCCGCGCGCGAAACGATGAACGAACCCCAATCGCTGACTGACACGACTGAATCGCGCGAAGAGGGTTGGCTGGCGTACACGCCGGCTGGCCTTGCTCCCGATGAACTCTACGATGCCACGGGCCGGGTGCGCCCGTACTGGCAAGAGTTGTTGCAGTCGCTGGATGAGCTCGGGCCCCAGGAACTCGGGCGTCGCTGGCTCGAAGCCCAGAACCTGATTCGAGAAAACGGGGTCACCTACAACGTCTATGGCGATCCGCGCGGTCTGAACCGGCCGTGGCAGCTTGATCCGATTCCGTTTCTGATTTCTCCGGAAGAGGTCCGGGAACTGGAACGCGGATTGATTCAGCGGGCCCGGTTGCTCGAAGTGCTGATGCGCGACCTGTATGGTCCGCAGAAGTCCTTGTCGAGCGGTTTGATTCCTCGCGAGCTGATCTTTGCCAATCCCGGTTTCCTGCGGTCGTGTCATCATTTGACTCCACCCGGCGGACGGTATCTGCACCTGTATGCCGCCAACATTGGCCGAGGGGTCGATGGCATCCTGCGTATTGTGGGGGATCGTACTCAGTCTCCGTCAGGTGCGGGTTATGCTCTGGAAAACCGGGTCGTGCTGTCGCGCATGCTGCCCGAGGCCTTTCGCGACTGTCGGGTGCAGCGTCTGGCGCCCTTCTTCGGAAAGTTGCGCGATACGCTGCGTGAAATCGCTCCGCACAATCGCGACAACCCGAGGATCGTCCTGCTGACCCCGGGCCCCTACAACGAAACGTATTTTGAGCATGCCTACCTGGCTCGCTACCTGGGTTACACACTCGTGGAAGGGGGCGATCTCACCGTTCGCGATAACCGGGTCTACCTGAAAGTGCTGGGGGGCCTGCAGCCGGTGGATGTGATTTTCCGACGGCTGGACGACGACTTCTGCGACCCGCTCGAATTGCGTCCCGATTCGTTCCTGGGGGTCCCCGGCTTGGTCCAGGTGGTGCGTGCCGGTAATGTCGCCGTCGCGAATGCCCTCGGAACCGGCTTGCTGGAAACCTGCAGCTTACTGGCGTTTCTGCCCGAATTGTGTCGTCGGTTCCTGGGGGAAGAACTCCTGCTGCCTTCGGTGGCCACCTGGTGGTGTGGCGATCCGATGATCTGCAATTATGTCGTCGATAACCTTGGCGACCTGGTCATCAAGGCAGCCCATCTGGGAACCCGTTTCGAACCGGTGTTCGGTGCCGAGTTGTCGGCCCGCGAACGCGAACAACTGGTGGCGCGAATTCGCTCGCGCCCCATGGATTTCGTCGCCCAGGAGCGGCTCAGTCTGTCGACCGCCCCGGCTTTGGTGGGGAACCGACTGGAGCAGCGGCACCTGGTGTTGCGTACTTATCTGGCCGCGCATGGCGAATCGTTCACCATGATGCCCGGGGGGCTGTCGCGGTTCAGCGCCGCGACGGACAACGTCGTGGTGTCGATGCAGCGCGGCGGCGGCAGTAAAGACAGTTGGGTGATTTCCGACGGACCGGTCAGCTCCCTCAGTCTCTTGCCGCCACGGGGCATGCCGGTGCAGTTGAGTCGGGGAGGCAAAGACCTGCCCAGCCGCGTGGCCGACAATCTGTTCTGGCTGGGGCGCTATGCCGAACGAGCAGAGGGGCTGGCGCGCCTGCTGCGAGCGGTGTTGATCCGACTGATTGAGTCATCGGGCCAGTCCGATTCACCCGAACTGCCAGTTCTGTTGCGGTCGGTCACGTCCATGAGCATGTCGTATCCGGGCTTTCTCGGTCGCGACGCTGACGCGAAGCTGGCCGAGCCAGAAGAGGAATTGCTGGCCGAAGTTTACGATGCCGACCGGCCGGGCAGCATGGCGGGTGTACTGCTGGCGTTGTGCCGGGTGGCCGGTGCTGTGCGTGATCGGATCTCCCGCGACATGTGGCGGGTGGTCAATGATCTGGCGGACTTTCATCGCCACCGGATGGGGCCCACGCTGCCGCATTCCGACCCCACTCCACGGAATGGAGACGACCACCAGCGATTACCCACACTGAGTGAAGCCCTCGATCTGCTGGATCACTCGGTAATGACCTTGGCGGCTTTCAGCGGGTTGACGATGGACAGCGTCACTCGTGGCGATGGCTGGCGGTTTCTCGACCTGGGTCGCAAGCTCGAACGGTCGATGCACACGGTGACTTTGTTGCGAAACACGCTCGTAGTGCCACGGTTGCCCGAATCACCCATGCTGGAAGCATTGTTGGATATCGCCGACAGTTCGATGACTTACCGTCGTCGTTACCAGACCTCGGTCGAACCGGCAGCCGTCATCGATTTGTTGTTGGCCGACGAAGGCAATCCGCGTTCGCTGGTGTTCCAGTTGGCGGCTGTCGCCGAGAACATTGAGCACTTGCCCCGCGACACCGAACGGACGATCCGCACGCCCGAACAGCGGGTCATGTTGCAGGTGATGACGGCGGTGCGCCTGGCCGATGCCGATAAATTGGCCGCTCCGGCCGAGTCGGGTGAGCGGGAAGCCCTCGAAACCCTGCTCGCTGATACGGCCCGAGCGCTCCCCACGGTGTCAGATGCGGTGACGCAGACCTATTTGAGTCACCTGCAACCGTCGCGGCATCTGACACGCGGGTGATTACGGGCGGCGGGTGAATTTCTGCAGCCTGCGGCCGTCGACTTCAGCGACGTACAGGTTGCCTTGTCGGTCACACGCGAGCATATGCGGGGCCAGAAACTGTCCCGGTTGGGCACCCGCACTGCCCCAGGTGTGAACGATGTTCCCCTGGTCGTCGAGTTGCAGAATCTGCTGGCCGACGACATCAGCGACGAAGATCCGGCCGGCTTGGTCGATGTCGATGCCGTACGGGGCACAGCCTTTCCAGATTGCCAGTACGTTCCCCTGGAAGTCGAAAACCTGGATGCGTTCGTTCTCTCTGTCACCCACCAGGATGCGCCGCTGTGAATCGACCAGAATGGCATGCGGCAAATGGAATTCTCCCGGTTCTTGCCCGGCTCGTCCCCAGGTGCGAATGAATTTTCCCTGCTGATTGAACTGCATCACGCGACTGTTGCCGTATCCATCGGAAACGAAGACCTCGTCTTCGGGACCAAACGCGATATCCGAAGGCTTGTTGAATTGGGCGAGACCTTCGCCCGGTTCGCCCCGGGTGCCCAGCGTCAGCAGGAGTTTGCCCTGCGTGTTGAACTTCAACACTAGATGGTTGCCGATATCGGTGGCCCACACCTGGTCATGTCGATCAATGCGCAGTCCGTGGGGTGTGTGAAAAAACTCATCCCCCCAGCCTCGCAGAAACTTTCCATCGGGTGCGAAACACAACACCGGAGTCTTGCCTCGATGGAGCAGATATACGTTGCCCGCGCGATCGAGGGCCACTGCCGAACACTTTCCCAGCGTGATGTGTGCCGGGACCTGCGGAAAACCGCTCACCGGCTCAAATACGATTTTCTCGTCACCCCGGCTGAAGGGACTCGCGATCAACTGCAGGGCAAGACACCAGGCGGCAACAGACACGACTCGAAGCATCGCGGCGATCTCCTGAACAGGTCCCATGAGGCATGACCTGACACTGTCGCAGATTTCCGTGCAAGTTGCGAAGGCTCACGAGATTTCCGCGACAGGCAAATTCCTGTCCAGGCGGGGCAAGCGTTCTCGTGTTCCACCGGCGTTCTGCAACTGGAGTCGCGAAAATCGGGAAGAATCGACACGCTCGGTACAACCGTTACAGCTTACCAGATCGCTACAGGCCGCAGAGAATTTGGAGCGTGGGGTCTCGTTGTGGCGTTACAGCCGGATCATTCGATACACGCAGAACGACCTGATCCAACACGGCGCGGGACAGATTCGAATGCCTTAAGCGGTTTTGACAGCCGTGACGATTCTCACTGCGGTTTCTGTTGTATCGCGGGTTCGGGTTGCACGGCGTGTGCTGAACAGCACGTGCGGCCTCGCAACCCCGCGACCGCGCTCCGCGTCGCCATGCGGAAACCAGTGTGTCGTCGACGCAACACCTTTGTGAATTGATTGCCGTGACCCTGCACCCCTCTTCTGCCATGCTGGTTTTCGCTCGTGGAATCCGCCTTGTGGCACGACACCTGTCGCCATGGAACGTCGCGTTCCTGATGGCCGTCAGCGTCGTACTGTCGGGTTGCGCGCGGCATTCCGCGCCTGTTCCGGTCGTCACCGCTGACGAACAGATCTCGCCCGATGCCCTCATCATTGCGGGCAATCAACCGTGGGTGGATACGGGTGTTGACGTCGTCGCCGGTCAACCGCTGACGATCTCGGCCAAAGGCCGGGTCGCGATCACCAAGTTGCTCAAACAGATGGCCGATGCGGAACGTGAAGTCGGACCGTCGGGAACGTTTTTTTACGATGACCGGCTGACGCACATCAAGTTTCCTCTGGCCGCGGCGGGAAATGGCCCGGCTCCCTGTTTCTGCCTGATCGGGCGGATCGGTCAAGGGGCGCCCTTTTACGTGGGGCCCGGTATCAGTTGGAAGCCCGATCGGACAGGTCGGCTGTACCTCGGCATTAATGATTTCGATCCCTCGAAAAACGTGGGTGACTTCTTCGCGGAAGTGAAGAAGCCGTCGGATGTGCAACCGGTCAGTTATCGGCACATCGTGCCCGAGGCGGCGGCCGGTGGGGAGCCCGTGCCGGGCTGCCAGGTC
>JAFEBR010000740.1 GCA_018242565.1 Planctomycetota bacterium
ATGGCGAATTTATCCATCATGCCGGCCAGGCGCGGCATGTGCTCGCAAATGTCGATGCCCGGGATCTTGGTGGCGATGGGCTGAAAGGACCCCCGAATCTCTTTGGGGGCATCCATCTTCAGATCGTACATGTCCTGATGCGATGGACCGCCCGAGAGATACACCATGATCACGGCTTTGTGCGAAAGCCGTTTGCCAGCAGGGGCTTGCGGTGTCGACGATTCGGCCCGCAGGATCTGCGGCAGGGTCAACCCCCCTAAGGCCAGTCCCCCGATTTTGAGGAAGTGCCGGCGCGAGTGCCGGTCACAATATGCCCCGTGACGATTTCCGAAAATTGACAGCATCAGGAAAGATCCTGGTAAAAGTCCAAATCAGTTGGGCCCGCAGTCCATTCCAACGCGCGGGAACCCCAGATGATAGATCAATCACTGCTGATCCGACAAGTTCGAATCGACTGGCGAAAGGAACTCGAGAGTCAGCAGTTGGCCCGAGCAGGCACCCGGTCGAGGCAGTTCACCACTTCGGCTTAACGATGCAGGATGGACGCTTCACGGACATTCTGTTCAGCCGTCTCGCGCGAGATCTTTTTCGACAGATAGAGTTGCCGAACCGACTCATCAAAGCTGATCATCCCGTCACTGCGATGGGTCATCAGGTAGTTGTCGATGCTCTCGAGTTTCCCCTGGCGGATCCCCGTGGCAATCGGGTGTGTATTCCACAGAACTTCCAACGCCAAATGCCGTTTGGCGCCCCGTTCGTATCCAGGCAACAGCCGTTGGCTGATGATCGCCCGCAGGCTTAAGGCCAATTGTGAACGCACATCCGATTGGACATCCTGCGGGAACAGGTCGGCGAACCGACTGATGGCGCCTTTCACATCCCGAGTGTGCAGCGTCGTGAAGACGAGGTGTCCGGTTTCGGCCGCACTCAAGGCCATTTGCGCCGTCTCCCGGTCACGGATCTCTCCCACCAGAATCACGTCGGGGTCCTGTCGCAGTCCGAATTTCAGGCCGTCGGCGAAACTCTCGACGTCGGTGCCAAGTTCCCGCTGCGTGATGACCGAATCAGTTGATCGGGGATACAGGTATTCCACGGGGTCTTCGACGGTGATGATCCGATAGCCCCCCGCCTGATTGAGCAGGTTGACAATCATGGCCAGCGTTGTGGTTTTTCCAGAACCCGTGACACCGGTTACGATCACCAGCCCATCGGGCAGAAAGGCCAGCCTTTCGGCCAGGGGTTGCGGAAAGCCAGCCCAGCGAAACTCGGGAATCTCTGCCGGAATGATCCGGAAGCATCCCGCCAGCCGATTGGCAGTGTAAAACAGATTCCCGCGGAAACGCTGTTTTCGTCCGCCGGACTCCAGGTCGAACGAAAAGTCGACACTTTTCCTGGTGTCGAGCAACGATCGTAGTGCGGGAGGGCACAGGGCACGCAGTTGCTCGCCGATTGAGGCCGATTCCAGCGCCGGTTCGGTCAGTGCCTGCAATTCGCCGTGCACTCGCAGCGTCGGTGGATAGTCTGCGATCAAGTGCAGATCAGACGCCCCGGCGGTTACCGCGGCCGACAACCAGCGAGCCAGGTCTGCCGAGATTTCTGCGGGAGGCGATGCATCGGGCAGCGTGTTCATAATCCAAAAGCTCGAAGATCAGGTTGGGCCGTCAAGGTGTAACAACGCCTTGCTTTGGAAAGTTGCCCTGCTCCACGCATTTCCGCCGTTGTTCACCGTCTCGACTTTCCGGGCAGGTCGCGAGGGCACCCATGGACAGCGCGGCCGTGCGAACCGCGCCTCTAATTGGCTCACGTCTCAATTCCACGGATGGGCCAGAGTTCGGCAGGACGTTCTGGAGGTGGTCTCGTCCAGTCAGTTGGCCGGCGTTCGCTGTTCGGCCGCGAGCCAGCGCACTGCATTATCGAGAATCTGCAGGACTTCCGGTTGTTTGAAGACATCAAACGTTTCATGTCCCGGCCGGAAGTAGACGACACGTCCCCGGCCAATCTTCCAGACGCTGCCACTGCGGAATTTTTCGCCCGCATCCCAGCTTTCTTGAAACACGTATTCGTCGGCGGGGGGCACATGGAATGGTTCGTCGTACATTTCGGTGTGCGGAATGTCGAACTGTTCCGGCACGCCCTTGGCCAGCGGATGCTTGGGCAGCAGGACGCGCACATGGCTGGGTTTGCCATCTCCCCGATAGGCCGGGAAGCAGCAATTTGGCAGCCGAACTTTCAGCAGAATTTTGCCATCCCCTTCCACGATGCGGTCGACCGTGGGGGTCAGCGGATCGTTTCGGCTGGGGGCCGCATATTTTTCCGGTCGGATTGCTTCGACCCGCGCCCGGGCGCGCTCATCGGCGGGCAACTTCGCCATCGCGTCGAGCACCGCACGTTCGTTCATGGCCTCGATGAAAGGCGTTGCCCAGTGTGCCGAGTGCAGGGCCAGCAGCGATAATTGACCGCGCTTGATTCGCTCGACAATTTTCTGCCCCGTTTCCGGCTTGATTTCGCGCTGGCGGACATGACCCCACCAGACGAGGACATCTGTGTTATCGAGTTCCGCGTCCACCAGTCCCTGCTGCGGATCATCCTGTTTGCGGGAAATGACCGTCAGGCCGGGTTGTCGAGCCAGGAAACCGGCAATCTGGTTCCCCAGAAAATTCTCATACACCTGTTTTTGTGCGGGTTGCTGTTCATCCCACACCAGGACCCGTATGGGCTGGTCATCAGCGGCACATAATCGGTCCGTTCCCAGACAACTCAGTAAGACTCCACCCAATAAGAGAACAACGAGGCGGCCAATGTCTGGCAGAGTCCGGTGCATACAGATCCTGTCGAAATGAGGTAAGAACCCCGCTTGTGAACACGAATTGGTCAGCCAGTTCGATAAGACCCGACGAAGCGCGTCGTCAACGCGGCTTCGCCGGAACCCGACTGTGCCACACCCATGCCCTGCATTGTGCGTGGTTGTTCACAAAACCTCAATCGACGTTCAGGAGAGGATCTTGACGACGAACGGATAGCGATAGGCTTCTCCCTGATTCGCTTTCATGGCGGCGAGTATCGGCATGACAATCGACGCGGCGAACAGTGCGATCGCCACCGGGATAATCAACAGCAGCGCGATACCGACTGTTAACAAGGTCAAAGGGACCGCCAGCAATCCCAGTAACAGCCCGGCGATCAGGATGTTGAGATGGAAATTGACAGCCTCTTTGCCCTGATCGTCGATAAACTGCGACTGATCCTTTTTGACCAGCCAGATGATCAGGGGGCCCAGAATGGCCAGGCCACCCAACCACATGGCAATGAGCGCAGACAAGTGCACAAACAGGGCCCATTGCTTCTCTTCGGGGGTGATTTCCCCGTAGGACATGGAATTGGGAATTGAGTCGTCTTCCATTTCAGCACCTGTGCGAAGGGCCTGCCCATCGTTCCACGCCGGCAGCGTCAGAAAGTCTGGCCAGGACGGTTTACCACATCGGATTCAAACCACCGCCGATGGAACCTGGCAGGAAACCACCAAACCGCATGATTGCCTTCGGCTCTGCCGCAGGTCTGCGTCAGAGCCGAAAGGCGTCGAACACCGAGACGAACGCCCAACTCAAACCCGCCTGGGTTTGAGCCTGCTCATCACGATCTTATTCGCCAGGCCCGTCGAAATCTTGGCGGGTCGGCTACCGATTGAACAGAAACGCGGGGCTGTTCATCAGCGCCCACATCAGGTCCTGAGCCGCTTCCGCCTTGGACGAGACTCCCAGGAAGTAACCCGCAGCAGTCATTCGCTCGGCATCCGTCGGGAAACGATCGAGCACCGACAGGTACAGGTCTTCAATGAGCGTCTTTTCGTCGACGTTGGCGGCCGTCAGACGGGCGATCAAGCCCTGCGGGTGGATAATGGCTTCCGACACGGTCGGGCCATTCACCAGATTCAAGGTTTGCGCCAGGCTGACTTCGGCGGCACGCTCACACTCGCAGGGGATTTCCCGCGGCGGACGCCCGAACATATCGAGAAAACCAATCTGGACATTGGCGTCGGGCAGTTGTGTGGCGCGGAAACCCGCGGGAACACCGGGCAGTGAAACCGGACTGCTGGTCGCCACCATAATCGCATCAAACAGTTGTTCGGCCGTCAATCGGCGCGGCTTGAAGTGCGAGTAATTCTCATCGTCGTCGGCGTTCCATTTGTTCGTCTGGAAGCTGCGCTGATAGGTATGCGACTGCGCGATCGTCCGCAACAGATGTTTCATGTCCATCTTCTGGGCCACGAAATCATCGGTCAGGGCTTTGAGCAGTTCGGCGTTCGACGGTGGGTTACTGCTGCGGATATCGTCGACCGGGTCAATGATCCCGCGCCCCATCAGGTAACTCCAATATCGATTCACCAGGGCCGTCGCAAAGTAGGGGTTGTCTTTCGAGGTCAGCCATTGTGACAACTGATCTCGCAATTCGCCGTGGGAATCGACGGCCCCCGAACCGGGGTGATCAAACGGAAAGCGGGCTGGCACCGCGGCGTTGCTGCGGGGATTCACTACCGCCTGCGGACTACGCAGGGGGTAAACGACTTCTTCTTCGGGCAGTGCGCCGGGTTTTCGTCCGACAGCCGAGAAGTAGGCGGAAAGCTGGTAGTACTGCCCCTGGGTCCAGCGTTCAAAGGGATGGTCGTGACATTTGTTACAACTGAATCGGGTGCCCAGAAAAACCTGTGTGAGGTTTTCCATCACCGCCGACGGTTCTCGCGAAATCCGGTAATAGTTGGCCGCCGGGTTTTGAAACGTACTGCCGTTGGCAGTCAGCAGTTCGGCGACGAATTTGTCATAGGGCTTGTTAGCCGCGATCGCACTGCGAATCCAGTTGCGGTAGCCCCAGACCCCCTTTTCGCTCACGTATTTCCGGTTGGCCAGCAGCAGATCGCTCCACTTGAGGGCCCAGTGATCGATGTATTCTGAAGTATCCAGGAGTTCATCGATCTTGGCATTCCGTTTGGTTCGCGAATCTCGCGGATCTGCCAGAAAGGCTTTGACCTGCTCGAGCGTCGGGGGGAGTCCCATCAGGTCGAGCGAAACCCGCCGCAGAAACTCAGCGTCGGTACACAGGTCCGCCGGCAGAGTCTTCATCTTCTTCAGTTTGTTGTTGACGTGCTTGTCGATCAGGTTGAATTCGGGGCTGTCCACCCAGGCGAATCCGCTGCGATCACCCAGTACGGTGATCTGGTTGGCCGCGTAGGCACCTTCATATCGAACCAGAATCGCGGTTTCGCCGCGGCGGACAGATTCCACCACCCCGCTCGAGTCGGTGGAATTGGTCACGGTGGCCGTGTTGAAATTGCTGCTGCTGAAGACGGCGTCGCGGGTGACATCCCGGCTCGTGCCGTCAGGGTAATGCGCGATCACAATCTGCTGCAGCTTGCGGCCTTCGCGGTCGATGACCGGGCTGCTCGGAAAGATTTCCAGCCGGGCGACGCGGGTCTGGTTGTCGTACTGGCAACCCTCGGCGATCCAGTCGTGAATCAATTTGTAGTAGCGAGAATCTTCGGCGAACAGGAAGCCACCCACATGCGGGACCGCTTGCGTGGGCTTCAGCAACATCAGGCTCTGGTTGGGGAGTGAGCGGTTGAAACGCCGTCCCGACAGGTCATCGACCAGCGCAAAATAGTCCGTCTCGGGGTCGTAGCCCCGCAGTGTCAATTTAAAGCCGTTTTTCCCTTCCTGGGCGCCGTGACACGTTCCCTGGTTGCAACCGACCTTGCTCATGGCCGGTTGAATTTCCCGGACGAAACTGATCGGAGCGGGTTGAGCTTCGTGAACTTCGACGGGTATCGAAATTTCTTTTCCCGCCGCCTTCACGATCAACTGCGATGTCCCCTGTTTACGGGGAGTGACGTAGCCATCGGCCTCCAGGACGGCGCAATCACCGGACACGGCAAACTGGGCACTGACTGTCAGGTCAATCGACACCCCCTCGGCCGTCTTGCCCGTGACGAGCACTCGGCGGCTGTCGCGGATGCCGCGCAATTCGAGCCGCGACGGGAAGGTCGACAATTCCACGATGGGTGGCACCGCGGGTGGTTCGGCCGCCGGCAGAGCGGTCGTGAGGCAGAGTATCGTCAGGCAGGCAACCCAGAGTTTCGAGCGGATGAGGCGGGCAGGCACGAACATATGTCATCCTTAATGATTGCAGTACAAACCCCGGCGCGGGGCAAAAATCGAATGGAATCAGGAGCAGCTTGTTTCCGGGCGGTTTCCGGTCATCCTTCACCTGGCATCGGTTTGACGCAGGCGGCGGACCGGATGTTCTTCTTTATTATTTTACAGCGACTGCCGGTGTGACCGTTACGGGAATGAATTCCCGCTCCAACTGGCCATTTTCGGCATTGAAAATCCGAATCTTGCCTTCGAAGCCCCCGGTGACGACATGCTTGCCATCCGGGGCAAAGGCGACGGTAAAGACTCCCCGGCTGTGACCGGGCAATTCAAATAACAATTTGGCGTCGTCAGTGCTGTAGATCCGCACGGTGCCCGTGCCCCCTGTGCTGGAGCCTGCGACAAATTTCGATCCGTCGGCGTTAAAGTCGAGGGCGAAAATCCGTCCGGGCATGGGCTGGTACCCTTTGAGCTTGTTGAAGTCGTCACCGATTTGACGGGCCTGCGTGCGGATCATCTTGTACAGCTTGGGCTCGCCATCCGACCCACCGATCAGCAGTTCGTCTTTTTTCGGGTGGCGCCGCAGGGCCAGCAGGCCCCCTTTCAGGGCGCCCGGCGTAATGCTGGTGATGTTGTCTACGAATTGACCGGTTTCGACGATCGACAATTTCATCGAACGATCTCGGCTGATGGTGATCATGTGTTTTCCGTCCACAGAAAACGCGGTTCCCATGACCCAGTCGGCGTGTGCGTCAAATTTAAAAATCTGCTCGGCATCACTGACTCGCAGAATCCGGGTACTGTTGTCGGCGCCGCCGAATGCAAACAGACTGCCGTCGTCGCTGAATCGTCCGCCAAACAGCGTGTCGGCGGTGACGGTGGCGCTGCGTTCCAGTTTCTTTTCAGCGACATTCCAGAACTGCACTTCACCGAACAGGGAGGGATTGCCCCCGGTGGCTGCCAGGAGTTTGCCATCGGGCGAGAAAGCCAGTGAGGTGATCGACTGTGAGCGCCCGATGAGGCGGGCGACCAGTCCGCTGCCATCCGCCTTATGAATCAGAATCTCGCGGAAGCCCGAAATCGCCAGTAATTGTCCATCGGGCGAATAGGCGACTGCCGAGATGACCGGAGCACTGTGGTAAACAGGCGGGTGTTCGGGGCTGATGGTGTCCTGGACCTCGGCCGGGGTGTCGTCCTTGGCTCCTTCCTGGACCCAACGACGGATCAGTTCGACCTGGGCCTTGGGTAAGGGGGGAGCATTTTTGGGCATCTCAGGTTTGTCCCCCGAGATCAGGTCGACGAGCAGGCTTTCGTCGGGCTTGCCGGGTTCGAATCCGATCCCTTGTTCGCCCCCCTTCTTCGTCCCCTCATAGGTGGTCAAAACGAGTTTGCCACCCGCTTTTGCGGGCTGGTGGCAACCTGTGCAATGCCGTTGCAGAATGGGCCGTACCTGCCGATAGAAACTCACAGGACCCGTTGGTTCTGCGGCCTTATCGTCGGCTCTGACGTCGTTTGTGAACGAGCTGCATAAAACCCATGTCGCCACCAGTGACATGGAATAGACGGCACGCAACCAGTCTCCGCGCTGCATACTGGATGTCTCTTCAAGAGTGTATTGTAAACCACCAAGTCGCAGGCCCGACAGATAAAAGAATACCGACCTGACCCGGCTGGCGTAAAGGCGGTGGCCTTACAGTCCGGCGGACTGAACCCGCAAACTAATGGATCTTTTTATCCAATTTGGAGTGCCGATTCGGTCGCCGTGGCCTGTCGCAGTGCGTCAAAACAAAAACCCCTGACCAATCAAGGGCAGGGGGTTGAGATTTTGACTGTTTTGAAGTGTTCGCGGCGAGCGGCCGCGTTTCAATCATTCGATCTCTGGGATCGGGGCATCCGCCGTGGCGACTTTCAGTTCGTTTTGAACGGTACGCACACCGGGTTCCATGCGAGCCAGGATCGACGCCAGTTTCACATCTTTTTCTGAGGCGACTTCCCCTCGCAGTACCACCACTGAGCCATCCATCTGAATGTCGATCGATTTGAACTGTTCTTTATTCGCCAATTTCGTGAATCGGCCTGTCAGTGCGGTCTGGGTCTTCACGGCCGTCGGTGCCGGGTGATCAAAGGCCACCACCATCTGCGGGCGGACGGCCCGGGCATTCTGCATGTTGCTGCCGGTGGGGGACTGGCCGTTCTGGTTGCCCTGTTGCTGACCCGTGCGGCGGGCCGCATTGTTCCGATTCTGGCCTTGCCGGTTGTTCATGTTCATATTCTGGTTGGCACCGTTCTGGGCAGTGTTTCCCATACCGGCCAGGCGGGTGTTCCGCTGGCCTACCATCGTGCCGGCCTGTTGGCCGTTGGCTCCCATTTGACCGGCAGCGCCCATTTGTCCGCCGGCCGCACCCATCCCGGTGCCACCCGCCGTCGAGCCAAATGCTGTCGTCGGGAAATTGGAGGTCGGAAATGCCGAATTCGCCATCTGGGCATTTCCCGTCGTGGCTGTGCCGACACCCGATGTGCCACTCATTGGTCCACTGCCACCAAACAGACTGTTCGATTGCGCGCTGGCTGAATGCGAAAAGATTCCCATTGCCAGGAGGGCCAATGCCAGAGAGACAACATGCCGTTTCATAATCAAGGCCTTCCGTACCGTTTGAGAGGACGTCGGCAGTCCGATTTCCTCTTTAGTATAACTCGGCAAAAACTCACGACAAGCTAAACTTCAGTCTTCCCAGCCCGACCATTCCCAGTGACTGTCTCGGAAATTGGTCGCGGCAGCGGAGGATCAGCACTCTCCCGGGGGGCAGTTTCTGCGGGTGGCCGCACTCCCCCCGTTGGTCCACACCGTTTCAAAAGTCTTCGTCGTCCGACTGGTCCTGGTCAGCCGTGGCGCGAGACGTTTTTCGCTGACTCGGCACTCGGGGCTGTCGTCTGGTCGGGCGATCGGTTTCGTCGTCTGAAAAAATGTCATTGTCATCAGCTGCTTGCCGGCTCTGTTTCGCCTTCGTGCGTGCAATCGAGGCGGGTCGGACCGGGGCCACATCGGCCACGTCTTCCGCTTGAGCTTGTTCTTCATAACCGACCAGAGCGATTTTCTCTTTTTCAGTCTGCTTCAACCGGGCGGTGGCCTCTTTCATGATCCGCCGTCGTTCGGCATCCGTCAGCTCCACGGCCTTGGGCCGTTTGGCCTGCAGTTGTTCCTGAATCTCTTGCGGCGAGGGAAGTCGCGTGGAGGTGGTGTGCTGGGCCGGTGCCGTCTGGTCAACGGTTGGCAGTTTGGCCGCGGCATTAGCCGGCAGTTTCACGAGAGGACCGGTGTCTTCCTGGGCGGAGTCGTCGTCAAACTTCTTGTTGCCGGGCAATACCACGCTGACCATATCGGAATAGGCCGGGAAGCCCTTCTTCGGCGTGTAACGGATTCGGAGCGAGCACTTGGCTTCATGGACACCCGGGCGGGTGTACGGAACGAACACCGAGTAGGTGGCTCCGAGGGGGCCGTTGAAGAGAAATGCGTTCCAGGTTTCGGCGGGATAATCGAACTGGTGGATGGGCTGCGCCTGTTCTTCTTCGTCCCCCTGATCGTCGAAGACGTAAATGCGCACGTCGCCATCGACCTGGGCCGGAGTATCGCTGTTCTGACCGAAAAACATGATCTGGGCCGAAAACCCGCGGCAGGTTTTCCCCTGGTTCATGCCGCTGGCCGGTTCCCAGATCCCGAGAACCCGGATGACGGGATTCTTCTGCCCCGTCTTGGGAAATTGATGCTTGGCAAACTTGAAGAGTCCCGAATTCGAGCAACCGGCAAGGGTCAGCAACAACAGGGCTGTTGCCAGGCGTTGGGTGGCGATGTGGGTCTTCTGCATAACTGCACCTGTCCGAACTTGTCACCAGGGGGGAGATCGACGGCTGTCGATCGGGTGTGATGCGTGAATCTGTCTCTTCCGTATCAGGTCCTTCGGGATCAGCCAGCAACCGCCGTGCGGGTCGCTGTTGACCGAACGTCAACCGGTGTGTCGTTCGTCGGCACACCGGTTGTGCATTCCGGTCCAGGTCGAGTCGTTGTTACGGCTCGTCGCCTTCGTCGGTCTCTTCAACCACCGGTTGGGGTGGTTTCTTCGACTTCTTGCGTGAGGCTGGCTTTTCCGGGTTCACCGGTTTCGCCACCGTTTCCTGGTCGTTCACTTCCGCGGCCTGGGCATTTGCCGACCGCGACTTTCCTTTGGCTGAGGCCGATTTTCCGTCAGCCTGGAAGGCGGCCTGAGCGACCGATCCTGACTTGCGTTTCTTCGCCGCCGCTTCGGCACCCGGAGCGGGTTTCGGTTCCTTGGTCTTTTTCGTCGTCGGCCGGGCGGGGATACCCGCGTCGGGCGGCGTCGGGGTCGTGCTGTCAGTCGCCGAGGGAGTGGTGTTCAAGGTCGGTCCCATCGGTTGCGGATTCGTGATCGGATCGTTTCCGATCACCGTTCCCGGGGGACAATAATTCGCACCGATTCCATACAGCGGGCCGTGCATACGTTCCGCTTCCGATTCGATGAAGTTCAGGCGTTCGATTTCGATCTGCTTGTACATCTCGGCTTCCTGGTCGTCGGTGATGACGCGTGGGGTCAGGAAGATCAGCAGTTCGGTCCGCTGCGTCTGCTTGTAGTCATACCGGAAGGCGCGACCGAGGATGGGAATGTCACCCAGCAGCGGTACTTTGCGTTCTTCGGTGTTTTCCTGCTTGGTGATCATGCCACCGAGGATGACCGTCTGTCCGCTGTTCACGGCGATGGTCGTCTGGGCGTTGGTCGTGTTCACGATGGGCGAGGTGATGTTCTGACCGCCGGCACTCTGCCCCAGGCTCACCGACTTCTGGTCGAGCGAGTCTTTACGGGCCACGACTTCCATGATCACCAGCCCATCGGGGGTGATGCGGGGCGTGACCTGCAGAATGATACCGATCGCACGCTGTTGCACGGTCGGAACGATCACACCGGCCGTACCGTTCGAGTTGAACCCGTTGATACGGGGAATTTCCTGACCAACCTGAATCTGGGAGTATTGGTTGTCCACTGTCCGAATCTGCGGCCGGCTGAGAATGTCGACCCGGGTACGAACCGCCAGGGCTCGCAGCAGGAAGTTGATGTTCTCTGAGCCAGCTTGCAGCACCAGGCCGCCGTAACCCAACTGACCGTTCGACAGGGCTGTTCCGAATCCGGTCACAGCCTGGCCAGCGACGTTATTGGGATTGCTGGCCCCGGCGAACGTGTTGTTACCCAGTTGCTGAGCACCGCCGGCGGCAGGCCCGAACAGGTAACCAGGGGTGGCCGATTCAGAAATGATGTTATTGGTCGTCGTCTGCACCCCGTTGGGCGAAGTATTCGTGGTTGAGACCGTCACTGGTGTGGGAATGGCACTCCGGCGAAACAGGATCGAATCCTGGAAGCCGAGTTCCATGCCGAATTCGTCGGTATTGGTCAGTCCGACTTCCACGATCAGCCCCTGGATCAGCACCTGTCGCGGCGTACGGTCCAGTTTGAGAATCAGATCGTAGATGTCCTTGAAGAACCGCGGCGTGGCACTGATCAGCAGGCTGTTGCTGGTCGCTTCCGGGACCACGATCACTTCCCGTTCGATCTGTTCGAACGGACTCAGAATTCCCGGGTCAGCCGTCAACACTTGCTGTTGTGTCTGCAGGAACTGGCTGATGGCCGTGGAGACGTTGGCCGCCGGGGCGTTCTTGAGGCGGTACACCTCGTTCTGCCGCTGACGGATGTCGCTTTCATCCAGTTTCATCACGACGGCTTCCACGACGCTCAGCGCGCCGCCACCACCGATCGCAATGATGCTGTTCGTGCGGACGTCAACGCTGAACCGCAGGGGAATCAGCATGCTGCTGGAGTCTTCGGCGTCGGCCACGAGCAGACCGGGCACGCCCTGCTGCTGGTTGCCGCCCCCTTGTCCCCCCTGTTGTCCCGTCCGCTGAATACCAAACAGGCGTTCGAGCAGGGTCTGCACCGAGGTCGCGTCGGCGTTCGTGAGTTTGAATACCTTGATTTCGGCGATGGTCGCCGAGGGGCGGTCGAGTTGCTTAATGATCCGCGACACAAATTCCATGCTGCTGTGAGGCGCGGTCACGAGGATGCTGTTGGTCCGCAGGTCGGCATGGAAGCGGATGTCAGACAGAATCCCGGAGCGGAGCTTGCGGCCATCGGGCCCTTCTTCGTCCAGGAATTCGAGGATCGTCGATTTCACTTCCCGCAACTCGGCCGAACTGCCCGAGTTCGACTGGGCCTGCTGCTGAGCGGCGAAACCGCCCTGGGCACCGGGCTGACCGGTCGTGGGAGCCGTTGTGGCTCGTGCGGGACCCAGCACATTCTGGATCGCGCTCGACAGCGTAAAGGCCACTTCATCCGCTACGGCATTGGTCAGCGGGAAGATCTTGAACTGCTGTTTCGAATCGCTCTCGTCTTTATCGAGTTGCTCAATCAACGAGACCACTTCTTTCAGGTCCCGCGGGCGTGCCTGCACAATCACCGAGTTCGTTCGCAGGTCGTCGATGATCTTGACTCGCGGCAACAGGCCCGGCGTATTCGCCGTGTTCTGGTTGGCGGCCTGCGTGGTCGTCGTCTGCGGCGGGTACAGTGCTTCCACTTTGTCGACGACCTGTGAAGGAACGGCATACTTGAGCCGAACGACGGCAAACTCGGTTTGCGGGTTGCTGGCGCGGTCGAGTTCGTCGATCAACTGGAAGACATAGTCAATGTCAGCGTTCGAGGCGACGATCAAGACGGCATTGGGGCGGGCCACGGGGAACACCGAGATGGCCTGCGATTGTTGCACCGAGCTGTTGCGGGCTCCTGCCAGCCGGTCGTAAACATTGGTCAACAGTGTGGCCAGCGAGTCGCTCGAGATATGCCGCAGGATGGCGAGTTTGACACGCGGTGCCGTCTGGATACTGAGGCGTTCGATTTCTTCGATCACCTTTTCAACGGCCTCGACGTCGGCCTGATTACCGCGGATCACCAGGATCCCCAGTTCAGGAACGGATTCGACCAGCACGTCCCCCTTCAGGCTGCCAAACAGGGCGCGTTCGCCATCATTGTCGGCTGCATCTTCCGCTCGTTCGCGGTTGGCAGCAGCGTCTGTGGGACGACGGGCGGGCATTTCTGGCTCTGCGTCCTGATCGTCGGCTTCGGGCTTCGCGGCGTCGTCGCGAGTGTTGCGTCGCGACGTGTCCCGCGTCGCCTGGGCGAGTCGGTCGAGTTCCGGCTGCAGGGCGGTCGCCATCTTGCTGGCGTCCTTCTTGGTCCGGATCACGCGGGTGGTCGCCGCACCGTCTTTGTTCTTGCTCGAACCATCCAGCGACTTGATCAGCTTGATGATCGGCTTGGTTTCTGTTTGTGGTGCCGAGACGATCAGTTCGTTGCGATTGGAATCAATCCCGACGGCGAATTGAACAGGGGTTGATTCAGCCGAATCGGTTCGGCGTTTGCCCGAGGGCAGCTTGCGTACTCGGAAGCCGCGCAGTCCCTGGGGGCCGTCGTCGGTCTTTTCAGCCGCGTTCCCAAAAGCGCGGTAGACACGACCGGCAATGGAACTGGCTTTCTGGGTCCGCAGCGGAACTGTGGTCTCGACGAAATTCGCTTCGGGATCAGCCTCGGCTTGTCGCGAGGTGGGCGCGTCTTCGAACTCGGCTGCCGTCAGTTGAATCGGATTGGCGCGCTTGGCCTGGCGGGCCGGTTTCTCGGCTTTCGCATCACCTCGAGCCAGCTTGGCCGGCTCGTAACTGTCCGGCTTGGCCGTGGCGGTTTCGGTTTCTGTATCGCTGGCCGGTTCGCGGGGGTCCGTTAAGCGGGCATCGCCCTTGAGGACGGCCGGTTGGTACTCGTGTTTGAAGTCTCGCAGTTGGTTCAAGACCAGGAACCGGCCCTTGAACTGGACCCGGAAGTTGACCGGTTCCAATTCCTGGTTGATGATCTTCAGCGCTTCGGCTTTGGTATGCCGCTTCATATCCCAGCGACTGAATTTCTTCTTCGGGATAAAGTCGGCGACCAGAGTGGTCTCAGTCGCCTCGGCGAAGTCCTTCAGGACTTTTTCCATGGGCGCTTCGACATAATTGAGCCGAATGACACCGCGCTTCGCCGCGCCCGGATCATCGGGATCCGAGGTGTCGATGGTTTCGACCGGTTCCGCCTCGGCGGTGGGCTTGGCCGACTGCCGGCTCGATTTCGGTGGTGCCGCCGACAGCGGCTCAACCGCCAGCATCCCGAACGGAATCGCCAGCAGGCAGAGGCCGATGCCAACAAACCGTGTTCTACGCCAGTGAACCGCTGTTTTCACGGGAAGTCTCCGAGTGTCACTCAATTCGAAACTTAATCTGAATCCACGCCTGTGTGTCTCGTAAGACACAACGCGCCCATACAACCGTTAAAGTCGCGTTCTCTGGTTTTATCGGCAAACTTTAACAGTGGCCTAAACTCGGACCGGCTGCCTGCGACCAGAAAATCACAAAAAAAGTGTCCTAACTACTGGCGCGACATTGGGATGTGACTGAGTTTTGAGACAAAGCAGGGGCTCAAACGCGCAAAATCCCGTAAAAAGCAGGGGCCGGACTTGCTTCAACGTGGCTGGTCCCCGAAACTACCGACAGATGTCGTTTTGCCGCTCTGCCGGGCGGTGCCAGGGGTAAATCCAGACCTATGATTCTGCTCAAAGATCAAACACTGCCTGAACTTACGACGTCTCTGGCTGACTTGGGCCCGTCGGATCGGGTTGTTCGACTGTTGCAGGCCGGGGCTGTTCGGCAGCGAATGACCGAAGTTCCGACCGAAATGCCCAACGTGGCCCGCCGATTACTGCAGGCGGTCCGCGAGCGAGTCACGATTCCCCATTTGAAACTGGTTAACAAAACTGTCTCACCTGTCGACGGTTTTGCGAAATACCTGTTTGAGGGGCAGGGCCCCGGCCGGTTTGAAGCCGTCCGCATTCCCCTGCTGCATAAGCCCGAAGATAAGAAGTATGTCATCTGCGTCAGTTCCCAGGTGGGCTGCGCGATGGATTGTGCCTTCTGTGCGACGGGCCGGATGGGGTTTCAGAGGAACTTGGCAACTTGGGAAATGGTAGACCAGGTCACTCATATTCAAGCCGATTCAGAGCACCCGGTGCGTGGCGTGGTCTTCATGGGCATGGGGGAACCGATGCTCAATTACGACCGGGTCATGAAAGCTGCCAAGATTTTCTCCGAACCGTGCAGCCTGGCGATCAATTCAAAATCGATTACGGTTTCGACCGTGGGAATCGTGCCGGCGATTCGACGATTCACTGCCGAAAAGCGTCCCTACCGGCTGATCGTTTCATTGACAGCTGCCGAAACCAAGAAGCGCGAAAGTCTGTTTCCCGTCGAGCGCATTCATCCTTTGCCCGAATTACTCGAAGCCGTTCGTGAGTACCACTCGGTAACGGGGAAGCGCGTGACGTTCGCCTGGACGGTCTTGGCCGGAATTAACACGGGCCGCGACGATGCCCGGGCTTTGGCCGAACTGACTCGCGGTTTGCCGATCTTGCTGAATCTGATCGACGTCAACGATCCGACAGGAAAATTTCGGCGTCCGTCAACAGAGGAAGCGAATCGCTTTCGCGATTACCTGCGGGAAGAATTGGGAATGCCGATTCAGAAGCGGTACAGCGGTGGACAGGATATTCACGGAGCGTGCGGCATGCTGGCGGCTCTCACGGAAACAGCCGGGCCCACGTTGGAGCAGTCATAATGCGGTTGGAGAAGTTGCCTGAACAGATACGTCTGATCGGGCCGCACTGGGTGTTTGAGTTTCAACGAGTCGCCGACCGCTGGCAGCATACCGTGCTGTGGAAACAGGGCCCGGAATTTCTGCCGGTGCTGCAATCGGCAGAAGGCACTCCCACTGGCGAGCATCTGCCCTCTCCCGCGTTTCAGGATCTGCTGCTGGAACCACTCGCAGGTGATGACTGTGAATTTCAAGTGATGGGGCAGTCGGGACAGGGCATTTACACCGCGGCGATTCGCTATGATGCGACAGACGGCGCCCTCGATTTTGATGTCTGTGCCCGCGGAAAAAAGGGGCTGGAATCGTTGTGTCTGACCAGCACGTATCTCCTGCCGCGGGAACAGCGGGCCCCGATTTCCGTCGAGCCTGAGGAGAGTGTCGTCGCTCTGCCGGAACGCAATCTCACTTTGAAACTTGCCCCTGTCCCGATCGCCGGGGTGCCGGTTGCCAAATGTCGCCGCGTCACCGAAGCGGGCCAGGCCGGACTGGCGATCGGGCATTTTGCCACGGCGGAAATCGGCGGGGGCTCCCGTCAAATCAGTGTTCGCTGGCGCTATCGTCTGAGCGTCTTGAGTGGACCCTTGATTTCAGCGGATTGATGCTTCAAAATGCCGCTGGTTTGTGTGTCGAAACGTGAAAAGGTCGTACACGGGAACCAGGTGGCACCGATTCCGCGGGAATCGCCCCACCTGGCCACGAGGAATTTGTATGTCGTTTGAACAAGTGGAAGTGCTGAAAAAGCAGTTCACCGATAAATATGTGGAAGTGGACGCTGCGGTCCCCGAGTTGCGCCGCTTTCAGGGGCTGACCGGCCAGGTCAAGACCGTCAACATGAGCGGTCGGGCCCTGGTGCAGTTTCAGCATCCGGTGGACATCAGTTGGTACGACATTGAAACCTCTTATTTGCGCGTCGTGGATGCCCCGGTGAAAAAAGCCCCGGCGGCAAAAGCGGCGGAAACCGAGGCCAAAGCGGCCCCGGCGGCCAAACCGGCCGCTGCTAAGCCGGCTGGCAAAAGTCCGCTGGAATTGGCGCGGGCCCAGGGCGCGGCTGGTTCGGGCGGTGCTGCCGCTGCACCGGCGGCAGGTGCCAAGCCGTTATCGAAACTGGAACAAGCTCGTCTGCAAGGGGCGGCTGGAGCCGCGAAACCGGCTGCCGCAACTCCCGCAGCGCCGGCACCTGCTGGCGGAAAACCGCTTTCAAAATTGGAACAGGCACGTTTACAAGGTGCGGCCGGATCGGCCAAACCTGCCGCAGCGACGCCTGCAGCACCCGCTCCCGCTCCGGCGGCGTCGGGGAAGCCCCTTTCCAAATTGGAATTGGCTCGCCAACAGGGGGCTGCCGGCAGCAAAGCGAGTGCTCCCGCCGAAGCTCCAGCGGCTGCCCCGGCAACTCCCGCTCCTGCACCCAAAACCGAAGCCCCGGCTGTGCCGACGACCGGTCCAGGGGGCAAACCACTTTCAAAAATCGAACTCGCACGCCTGCAAGGCGCCTTCAAAGGAAAATAAGCGAACATGGAACGTACTCTGATTCTGTTTAAACCCGACGCCGTTCAACGCCGCCTGGCGGGCACCTTGCTCTCCCGGCTGGAGAACAAAGGGCTGAAGATTGTCGGGCTGAAAATGCTGAAGGTCTCTAAGGAACTGTCGGCGAAACATTATGCCGAACACGTTTCCAAGCCTTTCTATCCGTTGCTCGAAGCGTTCATCACTTCGGGGCCCGTGATCGCCCTGGTTGCCGAAGGGCCTTCCGCTGTGGCGGTGGTCCGCGGCATGATGGGACCGACCAACGGCGCTCAGGCGGCTCCTGGGACGATTCGTGGTGATTTCGGCGTCAGCCGGCAGATGAACCTGATGCATGGCAGCGACAGCGTCGAAGCGGCCAAGAAGGAAATCGACGTGTACTTCCGCCCTGAAGAACTCGTCAGCTATGACTCGTCGCTGAAAGACTGGGTCTGCGCAGCGGACGAAGCGAAGTAAATCGGGACAGCCCGGCTGAGGTCGCGAGCGCTCCTCGCGACCCCGCCGATCCCAACCGTGCGGGCCTTTTGTCCTGTGCGAGGAATGTGCCCCAAAGTGGCTGGCAGTCAGATTGAAGGCAAACGACGTGATCGACACGAGCCGTCACCTTCTGGCCCGCATGATACTCGCTAGCCGGCCCTGATTCTCGGGCTAGTGGGTTGGTTTCCCGCTCATCGGACTCAACGTCACTGCCCGATGAATTGAACTCCGAGGGAATTTGCCGCTCGGCACAATTCCTTGTCCAGCGAGGCCAGCGGCAGTTGCCGCCGCAACGCCAAATCGAGATCCGCCCCATCGCAGCTTGTCAGCATCTGGCTGCGGCACAGGGGCCACAAATGATCGAGCGCTTGTCCAGAGACATCCTCATCGATTTCGATCTCGAATTCCGCCAGCAACTGCACAAATCGAGAAGAATCGGCGGGAGAGATGTGTTGCGACAATTCCCCCATAGCCAGGACATTGGTCACCGCTAAAAACCAATGCGCTGGAACCAGCGCGGATTCATTGAGAAGACGGTCTTGGATCTGGTCGCTGGGCGGCGTGCGTTCTTCAGCGAAACGCCCAGCCATTGTCATCGAACAATCGATGATTCATGTGGAATTCATCGGCGCCCCTCGTCGATCAGGTCGCGAACGCGCAGACCATCCAGTTGGTTTCTGCACGCCAACTCACGCATCTTCCGCACTGTCTCTCGACGGCTTTCGACCGAAGAAGTCTTCCGCACCGGAATCAGTCGCGCAATGGCGGTTCCGTGCCGGGTAATTGTAATTTCTTCGCCGCCGGCAACTCGATCCAAAAGCTCCGACAGGCGAGTTTTCGCCTCGCAGGCACCGACGACGTTCGCGGGACTTTTGGTTGTATCGTCCATCAGTTGGAATTCCCGGAAAGTACAGAACGGAATGCGACCGGTCTACGACCAGTCTGCGAGGATTGTGCTCGAAAATTAACAAGGACGTCTGCGATTCAGGAATGCGGTTGCCGACAGAATTCCTGTCTCAGAACACGACGGCATCCCCTGCAACCAGGAGAGATTCACCAGCGAAAACGATTGTTTAAACACGCGGGGAACGCACATCTCGAAACAGTGCCCGGATTTCCAGGAACACGACATGCAGCCCGGTTCCCGCATCCCGTCGATTTCGAAAGTCCCCATCATTTTTTGCGACAGACCCAATTTGCCGTGGCCTCCAGCCAAGACAAGAACTCAGCCGCATTTCAGAAGACCAACTCGACACCAGCATGGCCCGCCACCCAGGCCGGGACAGCCCGCGTGTGCGCTCCGCGCGGATCGGGTGATACCCCCGCCGGGCGCTCCGAGTTCGCTTATTAAAGGCTAGCGTTCAATCATTTGCCCATCGGCGTGGACGGCACGCCCAAATACATACGCCCCTTTTCGATCGTAGAAATTAAGAAAGTGTTGCTGTAGCTTGCCGGACGAATCGTAAATCTCTCCAGTCACGAGCCGGATTTTTAGATTTTTCCGATAGCGGTCATCATCGATCAGGGGCGAGGAGCCCTCATAGTATCGTTCGTAGGCGATAGACTTGCGTTCGACAACCTTGCCGTCTGCTGAATAACCAATGAGAAACACTTGATTGCGGTGGACACGTGGTTTCGACGCCATTTTTAATCCTCTGAATCGAGACGATCGAGTTTCAACGACGGCGTGCTCGAAATCCTGTCTGTCCCGTTTCCAGTGGTGGAGTTGTCCGCTTTATAATGAATTGTTCACGATTTTAGAATTCGCGAATCGGAGTGGTCTTAAAAGCGGCCGCGCAGAATTGCGAGTCCTGGCGATTCCACAGATAGGCCGGGCAATCAGGGCGACCATCGCCCACGCCGGTAGCGCTGATCGAATACCGCCATCGACTTTGGGTGACGGGAGATTCACACGATTCGGCGATCATGGCTGCTGTCGTGCCTTGTGCCTGCGGCTGGGGAACTTGCTGGTCCGGTGCTATCTGGCGGCGATTTTGGCAGAGTCGATGAGCGGATTCATCCGGTGTAGGGAGGGCACGCGGATACCGCCGGGATGAACCCGACGGCTCGCTGGAGTTTGATGTTCGGTGGGGGCCATGTGGATGGCACAAGGGTGGCGACGCTTGAGGCCTGGTCCCGTTATTTTTTCCGCGCCGGCGCGTCGGCACCGGCGGTTGGCGATTCGAGCTGAATCTGAGTGAAGATGCCGATCCGGGCGTCGTGCAGTCGGCGTAACTGCATGGCGAAATACTCGTCGGAGGCAAAAAAGAAGCCGGTGTGGCGTTTGACCAGTTCGGGGAGCGGGACTCCCTGCGAAATCTCTTGAGCCAGGGCCTCGGCATGTTCCTTGCGAGGGGCGGTTGTGGACCAGCCGGCAACCACATAGGCCGGATACAGCAGGAATTGGACGACACACAGACCGGCGGTAACGATGTGCTTCCAGCGGTCGGGGGCGCACCGCACGGCCGCCAGGTAAATCGCCACCAGGAGTGGGCAGATTAACGTGAAATACCGCGCCGCCAGGACGGCGCGTTCTCCCATTCCGGAACGGCCCCAGGCGATGGCGGCCGCCAGTCCCAGGTGGGCAAGCAGGACGAGGGCGACGCCGAAGCGGGCTAATCGGCTGGAACGTGATTGATCGGTTCCATGCCAGAGCCACCACAGTGCGGCCGCCGAGAGTGTCAGGCTCAACAGGGCCACGGGATACCCGATGACACGCACAATGGCGCCGAATGCCATTCCAAATTCCAGAATCACATGGCGGACCAGCAGTCCTTTATCGGTCGCGGCGGGGTGCAACGCGGCCCGGGGGACATACGTCAGCAGACACTCCACCGGGATGATCAGCAACAGCGCCAGAGCCAGGACTTGAGTGCCCCGGGAAACGGGAGTGCGATAGTCGTGCTTCCACCAGACACAGGCGGCAAAAAACGGGGCGAGGGCCAGACCGCAGGCAATTCCTGCCGCGGAACAGAGTGGCCAGAGGGCCAGCATCAGTCCCAGGCAAATGAGTCGCGACTTGGTGGGGCGTTCGCAATCGGCAAACAGGGCCGCCGCCAGGCAGCCAAAGCAACCGGCGATGACCAACTGCACCTGGAACGACATCACCAGATTCGCGGCGTGGCCCCAATTGAGCAGTAGCGCGGGAAAGAAGGCGTCGCTCCAGACCCACGTTCCGCGAATTCGTCGAATCAGCCACAACAAGCCGGCGCTGGTGGCACTCATGAGGGCCCAGCTGAGAAACATACCCGCGCGAAATTCGTGGCCCGTCAGTCGGTCGAGTCCAATCAGAATCAAGCGGGGGATGAGAATGCGATGTTCGTTATGCGGCGCCCAGAGTGTCTGCCAATTGATGGGGCGCTCGCCGGTCAGGAACGGCACGACGCCGTCCCATTCATCCCAGAATGGAACCCGGATTCCGAACCACAGAATCAAGCCCCCCGTCAACAATGTCAAAGCCGCCCACGACAGCCAGACAAACCAGGTGGTGCGGGCCGGTGTGGTGGAGAGGGATTGAATGCGAGGCGCAGTTGCAGACATCGTGGCAGTCGTGAACGGAGCTCAGAATCAGGAGAACGCGAAGACACTGGTTCGGCCGCACGAGAGGAGTGTTCGTCGGCTGCCAGTTGGCTGTGCGTGGTATCGAAATCGACGATCCTGGTCAATTGGCAATGAGATCAGGCGAATTGGACGTCGGCATGCACGCTCCCCGAGTTGCGGGGGCCGATGACCAGGAGTCGTGAATTGAGACGGATCGATTGTGCGCCGGTGGATTGCGCTGCTAGCCACGCCGGTGCTATCGAACCGCGGGACTGGACCAGATTTTGGCTTCCGGAAAAAAAATGGAAAACCCCCCTTGACCTGTTTTGGAATCGCCGATATTTTCCCGCCCACACTTGACGCAGCAAACGCAGCAACAAGTGATTAACAAGCCAATCGCCCCGGAAGTAGTGGATGTCCTTTGCCCCCCTGGGACCCGCTGCTTCCGGGTGTTTTTTTTGCGCGGGCCCAAATCGCATCGGGTCAACCGACCGAAGATCCGGAGTCAACGACCTGCAGGTGGGTGACACCGAGATCGTCGAGATCCACGATGGCAATCGTGCGCGGGTTGGCGCGATAGAGCGCACCGGGATTCAGCACCAGCGTGCGCCCGACCTGGTGGTATTCCGGGACATGAGTGTGGCCGTAACACACGAGGTCCCACTGACCGCTCTGAATGGTCTGTTCAAACAGATCCCGGTCGTCGCTGTGCAGCCAGGCGATTTTTCTCCCGCCGAGGTCGAGTGAGCCAAATCGGTCGTGGCAGGTCAGCCCGCACATTTCGATGGCGTCGCGAAGTTCCCGTTCGTCGTAGTCAACATTTCCGAACACGAAATGGGCCGGCCAGCGGGCAAACAGCGAGACGATGTCTGGTGAACCCAGGTCCCCGCAATGCAAGACCGCGGACACGTCTTGCTGCTCGAGGATCCGAACCGCCGCGGCCGTTGAGCCCAGGTGCCCATGTGTATCGCTGACAACGCCAAGGCGCATGAGTGTCTTCCCCAGGGTTCAGGAAAAAATGAATTCGGAACCGTGGCGCAAATTTTGACAAATTGCGGCCGGGAATGACAGGACCTTGAACAAGGCCTGGCCCGGAAAAGAACCCGGCCGTCTCGATCGTCGTCCGATCGGCATGAGTGTTACGCCTGCCGATTGGTGTGTGGGCACAGTCGAAAACTCTGCCACGAATCGCGTCAGCGGGGGTCCTGCAGGCCCTCGACGTAATCTTTGGCTTCCTTAAGCCCCACGCCAGTCTGCTCTCGGTAGAGCTTGATGGCTTCGATTTTCTGTCCCGATTGCAGGCAGTCCAGGATTTTCTGGTCCACATCCTGGTGCGGATTGATTCCCAGATGATCCAGGATCAGATCGAGTTTCCGCTCGATGCGACTGTTGTTCGACGGCGGTGTGCACCGGCGCGCCAGCGAGAATAACACCACGATCAGAGTTCCCAGGGACAGCCAGAAGACGGCGTCATCAAACATCGTAGGCTCCAGACAATTTGTAGGAATGTCCCTGGTGATGATTCGCAAACCCGGCGAAATTCGCCGGCAACCGCGCTGGGCTGGGCCAGGGTGCCCATTTGCACCTGCTTACGCCAAATTCGGTTTCCGGCAGGGTTGGCGCCGGACGTCAATTTCCAGAGGGTTGCTGATTTTCAGGGTTTTGAGATGTCAGTTCCGGTCAGGTGAAAACATCAAGGCACAGTCACTGAGGGGCGTGATTCGCAATTCTCCACCCTGTACAGGCACAACGTGACATCGGCGCGAATGGATCATGACGAACGCCCCGCCGGGTCAAATTCTTTATGCCCCGTGGAGTCAGGAAGTTTTCGGGAATCCGTATCCGATCTGCGGTGTACACGGGCACCGACAGTGCTGGATGAACGCGGACCGAAGTGTGTCAATCGGGCCGGCTGCCTGCAACATCTCGCCGACGCAGGCGGGAATCGCGCCCGGTAACGTGTGTGGGAACTGCGGTCAGCCGGGACGTTTACCGTCGAAAACACTCACGCGCCAGTGCCAGTGCGCCGTGGATGACGACCTCTTCGCCAAGTGCCGCGGGGACGATCGCCGCGATGTTGGCAAACGGTTCAAACACTTCAGCGCGGCAGGCTGCGCGGACGGGCTCAAAGAACAGTGTTTCCCCCAACAGCGAGACACCGCCACCAATCACGATCCGGGCCGGGTTAATCAGCGAAATCGCCTGAGCCAGGGCCCAACCCAGCGTACTGGTGGAGTCCGCGAGTAAGTCCTGGCTCAATGGATCGCCTTGTGCGGCGGCCTGCCCGATCATACGGGCGGTGATGCGTTGCACATCGCCTTCTGCCAGCTGCAACAACCGTTCGATTCTCACCGGAGTTTTTGATGACGCACTGGCCGGGTGTGTCGCCAGTGCTTCGGCAATCGCCTGTCGGCAGCGGTACTCCATGCCGAATCCCGAAGCGATCGACTCGACCGTGCGCCCGGGAACATTCACGCGGAACGGACGGGGGCCCGGGCGCAGGTGACCGATTTCGAGGGCCCCGGCTCCGCTTCCCCGAAAGATCTGGCCGTGTTCAATGAGACCTCCGCCGATGCCCGATCCCACGGTGACATACATCACCGGATCGAAGCCACGCCCGGCTCCGAAATGTGCTTCCGCGTAAGCGGCCGTATCGGCGTCATTATGCAGAATGGCGGGCCAGCCGAATTGCGTCGAGATCCATTCGACCAGGGGAAAACTCCCCCAGCCGGCCACCTGATTGCTGGTCACCACGCGGCCGGCCTGGGTATCGACGGGGCCGCCGAACCCAATGCCAACGCCCACGATCTGGTTCCGTTCCAGCCCCGACTGTTTCAGCAATTCATCGACGCCCGCGATAATCTGCTGCTGGATGCGCTCGGCTCGCTGAGACGCATCAATGGCGCCGCGCCAGAAAGCACGGCACGGTTCGCCAGAGCCGTGCCCAATGGCGATTTGCAGTTTCGTGCCACCGATTTCAATTCCGAGGTACCAGCCTGACATTGGGTCGCTCAGGAGGCTTTGAAGACAGCGGTCTTGTGGGTGCTGTTGTCGTACCGGCCGACGTGGTTGACGCGGCCGTACAAATCATTGAGAACCCAGTGAAAGACGGTGAGATGCACACACTCGACCATCCCCATATCCCACAGGGGGACGTGCAGGCTTTTCGTTGCCAGCTTAAGCAACTTGCCCCCATCGTAGCCGGTCACACCCCAGGTGGTGATTCCATGAGCATTCGCCCATTCGACGGCTTTGAGGACATTGGGGCTGTTGCCACTGCCGCTGATGGCGACGAGCATGTCACCAGAACTTCCGTAGTTCTTCAGTTGCTCAACAAACACCCGGTCGAAGCCTTCGTCGTTGCCCCACGCCAGAATGTTGGGCGTGTTATCGGTCAGGCTGAGGATTTTCAGACGCCGGGCCTGGTCGTTGGTGAAGTCCTCGCGCTTCAGCGTGTTTTTCCCGGCGTCGGCACAGAAGTGCGAGGCGTTGGAACCGCTACCACCGTTGCCACAGACAAACACGAACTTCTGATTCTTCCAGGCGGCGTACATATCGGACGCCAGACCTTCTAACTGCGAAAGATCGAGCGTTTGAAAGACTTCCGAACAACGCTCGAGGTACTCTTTTGGATTTAGCTCTGCACCCAACATGACTCGACTCCAAAGAAAAAACGGATCGTTCGACGCGCGGTCGAACTGCTGCGAGTGTCAATCTAGCAATCCATTCGCGGAATAAAAAGGACAACGGGACCGCACCGGGAACTGTCCGGAATCGCGGTGTTTCTGCGGGGAAAGTCGAGTCGTTATGTCGGCCGCGAAGGGCGACTTTGAGCCTCAACCTCCCTCTGGCTTCCCCTCCCCCCGCTCGTTAGGATGGAAAATCTCTCTCAGGTATTCAACGAAATGCACTATGTTCCCGAATCATCGCGCGCCTTTCTGGAAGGTGAAGCAGACGGCACAGGCCGGCCTGCCGAGTCTGAAGTGGGGTTTCATGTTTCGGCAGCGCCCATCTATGTCCTGACGGCGATTGTGGCCGGCCTGTTGGCGATCGATTTTCTCGCCGGCTTTACGGCGGATCCGCGGTGGCTGGCCTGGCGCAGTCTGTTTGGTTTTCGTCTGGCTCTGCTGGCCGCCGTCCTGGGGGGGGCCAGGATTCTGTACCACACCCTCGAAGGCCTGTTCGCGGGACGGGTGGGGGCGGACCTGGCTTTAACGATTGCCTGCCTGGCGGCCATTCTGTTGGGTGAGCATTCCGTTGCGGCGCTGGTGGTGCTCATCGCTCTGTGTGGCGAGAGTATCGAAGGCTATACGGTGGACCGCGCGTCGAGTGCCATCCGGCGGATCTTCCAACTTTGCCCTCAAACGGCGCATGTCGTGCGCGACGAACGCGAAACCGATGTGCCGGTCGAATCCCTGGTGGCGGGTGATCGAGTGGTCGTTCGGCCGGGGGAACGAATCCCGGTTGATGGACTGCTGCAATCGGGTACGACGGCAGTGGATCAGAGCGCACTGACCGGCGAGAGTTTTCCCATCGATAAGACAGTCGGCGATCGCGTGTTTGCCGGAACGCTGAATCAGTTCGGAGCGATCGTCGTCGACGTCGAAAAAGTCGGGACGGCCACCGCCTTCGGTCAGGTGGTCCAACTCGTTGGCGCGGCGGCAGCCCGTAAGGCGCCGCTCGAACGCACGGCCGATCGCCTGGCACGGTACTTTCTGCCGGTAGTTCTGGCCCTCGCGGCAGCGACCCTCGTTGGCTGGCGCCTGAAGTCGGGCACCTGGAGCGCCGGTTGGATGCCCGCACTGGGGGTGCTGGTGGTGGCCTGCCCTTGTCCCCTGGTGTTGGCTACGCCGTGCGCCGTCATGGCTGCCATGGCCTGGTTGGCGCGTGCCGGCATCGTCATCAAAGGTTCGATCGCCCTGGAACGACTGGCCCGGATTGACCGGATCGCCTTCGATAAAACCGGAACACTGACCGAAGGTCGTCTGCAGATTGGTGACGTGCAGACGATTCCTGAACTTGATGCCACCGAATTGCTGCGCATCGCCGCTGCTGCTGAAAAGTCGAGCGAGCACCTGTTGGCACGCGCCATCGTCGCCGCGGCGGAATCTCGGAATGTCGTAGTCCCCAACGCGGGGGAAATCACCGCACACCCCGGTTTGGGCGTTTCCGCCCGAGCCCCGTTGGTGATGCTGCCCGAGCAAATCTGCCCGCCGAATCTCGCAGTGGAAAATCCACAGTGCCTGCTCGTTGTCGGGAACCGACGCCTCTTGGAGTCGCTGGGGGGGGCGATTCCGGCCGATTGGGACGCACGCTTGCTGGCCATTGATCAGGCTGGCCAGTCCCCCATTTTTGTAGCTGTGCAGTTCGGTGAACTCGCCGCCTCGGCTGAGGCCGTTTCTGTGCCCCGATTACTGGGTGTCATTGGCGTTCGTGATACCCTGCGTGCGGAATCGCCCGCCGTCGTGCGGGAACTGAAGGCCCTCGGGATCCGCTCGGTGTCGCTGTTGACCGGCGATCGTCGCCAGGCAGCGAGTGCTTTAGCCGCCCAGATCGCGGAGCTCGATGATGTGCAGGCCGAACTGCTGCCGGCTGACAAGGCCCACTGGATCGAACGCGAAGTCGCGGCGGGGGGGCATGTGGCAATGGTCGGCGACGGTGTCAACGATGCACCGGCTCTCGCCGCCGCCACGGTCGGATTGGCTTTGGGCCGAATCGGCAGCGATCTCGCAGCCGAAGCCGGCGACGTGATTCTCATGGGGGATCCATTGGCTCCCCTGCCCAGTCTCCTGCGCCTGTCTCGACAACTCGTCCAGGTCATCCAGCAGGGCATCTACCTGTTTGCGTTCGGTTTGAATGGCTTAGGTGTCGTGCTGTGTGCCTGGGGGATTCTCAATCCCGTCGGCGGGGCATTGTTCCACGAGTTTGCGTCGCTCGCCGTGATGATCAATTCCTTGCGGCTGTTATGGTTCGAGCGTTGGGACCGCACCGCCCTCGGGCGCGCAGCGACAGCTTGTCTCGAAACGCTCGAGCAATTGGCCGATCGTCTGGCACCCGCCCGCATTGTGATGTGGCTGGTGCAGCGCTGGCAGGTCGTTTTGAAATCGTCCGTGGTCGCCGTGGGGATCGGGTATCTCCTGTCTAATTGTCTGCTGCTCTCTGCGGATGAATCCGCACTGGTCTCGCGATTTGGCCGGTATCAAACCACGCTTGAGGCGGGTTGGCATTGGCGCTGGCCGTATCCTCTGGAAGTGATTCGGCGCGAGAAAGTGCACCAGTTGCGATCGCTGCCCGTGGGGTTTCGGTCTGAACGGGGTGCTGCCTCGGCACGCGGCAATTTCGTGCGGCCGGTGGAATGGCAGGCCGAACATAATGAGCGAGGCTATGTCGCCGTGCCGGGGGAATCATCGCTGCTGGCGGGCGATGAAGTCGCGCTGGAACTGACCGCTGAGGTGCATTATCGCATCACCAGCCTGCGCGATTACGTGGAGGGGACGAGCCAGCCCACCGCCCTGCTGAGGTCGGCCTCGGAAGGGGCCATTCGCCAGGTTGTCGCGGCCCGCGTACTCGATGAAATTCTGGCGGAGTATCGCCGGGAGGTCGAAGACCGCTGCCTGCAGGCGATTCGTGAGGCGATCTCGACGTATCGACTTGGAATCGAGGTCGATCATTTCTGCCTGCTCGATGTCCACCCGCCCACGGCCGTCGTCCCCGCCTATCGCGACGTGGCCAATGCCATGGAAGAGCAGGAGCAGTCCCGGAATCTGGCGCAGGTGGAATATGCCCGACGGGTTCTCTCGACCGGCGGCGAGTCGGCTATTCGCGCACTCAGCACAGAGTTCCGCCCCGCTCAGGCCGGAGGCCCCGGACGATCAACCAGTGGGAATGTGGCCGACTGGACTCTGACGGATGATGCGTGGGCCCGGTTGGTCGACGAAAGCGCAGGCGAAATGCTGTTGTCTGGTCAGGCGGCGGCCAGGTTGCTGGAAGCGCGGCGCAGTGCGACGCGCGAGTGGAACATTGCGACCGGACAGGAAGCGCGGTTCAGTGCCCTGGCCTCGGTCCAACGAACAGAGCCCGAATTGAGCCGTTTTCAGCTCTACTGGGAGACTCTGGAGCGTGTCCTGGGAAGTCGCCCGCTGACGATTCTGGATCCCAAAACCGGGCGGACCCATCTCTATCTGGCGGATCCGGAACGATTCAATCTCAACCCCAGCAGCATTTTGCCGGCGTCACAGTCGACGAATTCTGTTCTGCCAACAACGGCCGGTGAACGCGCTCCGCCACCCGGCGGCCGGGAGCAATAACTGGCTCCCCACCTGTTGAGTTGGCTGTCCTTCGATCAAACATTTGAACCCATTGAAATCTGGTATGTCTGCGCTGATCTCTGATCAACCTTCCGCATCGCCGAGTCGCTGGCTGCGAGCCCTCGGCACGGCGGTGTTATTGGTCTTGTTGTTGCATGTCATTGTGACCTCCGTTTTGTTCGTGGATGAAACGGAATTTGTCATCGTCGAGACACTGGGCCGCATTGTGGCGGTGTATGATCGCGTCGATCCGTCGCGCAGTGACCGCGGGTTGCATCTGAAATTCCCCTGGCCGGTCGGCACCGTCCGCCGCTTCGATCGCCGACAACAGTTGTTTGATCCTCCCGGTCGGGAGATGTTCACCCGCGACAAGAAGAACGTCACTGTCAGCAGTTACCTGTGCTGGAAGATTGCAGATCCACCCGCCGGTGAGGTTCCGCTGCTGGAACGTCCCGTGGTCAAGTTTTTCCAGGGACTGGGAACGATTGAGACGGCGGAATCGAGACTGGAAGCCCGCGTACGTTCCGCCCTCGAAATTGAACTCGGGCAGGTCGAACTCTTGCAGTTGCTGCATGTGGGCACGACGGATGGAGGCCCCGACGGCGACAGCCCGCTGGGGCAGATTTCGCGTTCGGCGCTTGATCAATTGCGTGGTCAGGTCGAGGCCGAGTCGAGCACGAGTCGCCTGGGGATTGAACTGGTGGACCTGCGGATTAAACGCATCAATCTGCCCGAAGGCAATCGGCAGGCGGTGTACGAGCGGATGCGCACGGAACGAGAACGAATCGCCGAACGCTACCGCAGTGCCGGGCTGGCCGAGAAATCTCGCATTGAAAGTCAGGCCCGTCGCCAGAGTGATGAATTGCTGGCGCGGGCTGAAGCCGACGCCGAGCGAATTCGCGGCGAAGGGGAAGCTGACGCAATCCGCATTCTCAACCGGGCCCATGCCCAGGATCCGGAGTTTTACGAATTTCAGCGGACGCTGGCCACCTATTCACGAGTCCTGTCGGACAAGACGACGCTGGTCCTGTCTTCGGGAAGCCGTTTGTTCAAATTGCTGACGGAAGGTGTTCCGCCACCCAGCGTCAAACCGGTGGAACCGACGGCCCGCAAGGAACTGCCTGAAGAACCGTCGGACTCACCCGTGATCGAATTGCCGGAACCGGCGCGGGAGCCGAATTGAAACGCGATCTCGAAAAACTCGGCGGCGGCGTTCGCTCGCGTCTGGAATCACAGTTGCGGGCCGGGTGTTGCCATCATGGCCCGGCGCGTAAGAGAACCGCCTGGCTGTCTGCCAGCATTCAGTACAACCTGCGGTCGCATGGCTTTATCTCACCAGAGCACACGCTCAGTCTCGCGTCAGGAGCGCCCCAATGAAGCGGGTGTTGACCGGCCTGGTGATCGTGTTGGTGGTGTACGTCCTCACCGGCTGTTATGTCGTGCGCGGCAATGAACAGGCCCTGGTTCGCCGTTGCGGCCGGGCCGTGCCCGGTTTGATCAAGGGTGGCTTGCACATCGATCTCCCCTGGCCTTTCGCACAGATTCAGCGCGTGAATGTGTATGAACTGCGTACGATCTCGGTCGGCAATGTGCCGTTGGAATCGTTCGAGGGCGCCGGCTTCTTGCGCGAAGCGGGCCTTGACCGTCAGGCGGAATTCTTGACCGGCGACAAGAACATTTTGAACCTGCAGGTCAACATTCATTACTTGATTGTTGATCCCCATCGGTATTTCTTCGGAAGCCAGGCTCCTGAAATCGGCCTGAAACTGCTGGCCGAATCACTGGTGACAGAGACCATCTCGCAATGCAGTGTCGATTATGTCCATCCGCTGGGGCTTAACGAATTGCGGGCGCTGCTCACCCGGTTGGTGCGCGACGCCGTGGCGCAGCAGCCTTGGGGATTGTCGGTCGATGACGTGACGATTGCCGGCGTGCTCCCCCCGGTTGAAGTCAAAGCCGCGTTTCTGGATGTGTCGAACGCCCGGGCGGAACGCGATCGCGTTATCAGCCAGGAATTGGCGCGAGGCGAAAAGCTGAAAGCGTCGTCCGAGGCTGGTGCCAGGCAGTTGCTGGATCGGGCCGAGTCCGACCGGCTGGCACGCGTGCAGGCAGCCCGTGGTTCCGCCGATCGATTTTTACGGGTGATCGGGCAGATGCAACGCGAAGCAGAGTCGAATGAACAGTCGTTACAGGAGGTCCGCCGGGCCACAATGCAGCGATTGTGGACTGCGGCTCTGGAAGGACTGTTGCCGCGGCTCACGCGCCAGATCCTGCTGGATTCGCAGCAACCGCTCGACGTGTTTCTGGTGAATCCGGCCCCCTTAACGCCGGTCATTCCAAGTGCACCGTCCCAGAACGAAGGCGCGAAATAGAGTCGGTTGACGCGAGTTCAATGTTCGGACGCGCAGTCACGAAGCACAGCATTCTATGTGGCACAGCCCCCCACCGCCGATCTCAGCAGAGACTCGGCGATAGCGGTCGGGCGACTCAGGAATCGACGGTTTCCAGAGCGCGCGTCACATTCCCGGCGAGATTGTCGATTGCGGCCAGTCGACCGGCACAGCGGGGATGGGCAAAGATGCGGACTCGCTTCACATAATCGTCGAATTGCGTGCCGGCCAGCGCCCGCACGACGGGTGACACTTCCCCCAATGGGCGATAGCGGCCTTCCTTCGGAAAATAGATATCCACCCGGAATTCAACTTCCCGGTCACCTGGAGGGGCGTCGATCAACAGATCGGTCCCTTCCAGTCGCTCGCCGATTTTCGCACCCAGGACCTCCGCCAGTCGCTGGGCACAGCGAACCAGGTAGTCAAATGGCCGACGGGCCAACCGATGATAGACCTCGGCGTGGTGATGCAGCGTGAATTCCGCTACCCGTTTGTAAATCTGGCGGCGCGGGCCGAAGATCCCTTCGAGCAACGGCTCACATGATCCGCCGCGTGCCAGTTGGCGCAGGTCGTGGATGACGTCGGCTTCTGTTTTCTGGAACAGTTCACGCAGATCGAGCCGGTCGCGCAGGTCGAAAAACGCTCGCGCGAACATGCAGGTGGCCGACCGCACAGCGTGGTGCCAATACACTTCGCTGAACATGACGTAACGGGCAAACACCATCAGTTCCGCGGCGGTCTTGCCTTTGTAATTGAGTGCGAGTCCGTCTCCCGCCTCGTTGAGCACGAGTGATTGAATCAGCCGATGCTTATCGAAATTCCTCCCGTAGGGAACGCCACAGTGCAGGCTGTCGCGCCCGAGATAATCCATTTTGTCGATGTCGATCGGTCCCGAGAGAATGGATCGCAACAACCTCAACCGGGGGGTATCGGTGCGTGGGACCAGCACATCCAGGACTTCCTCGGGAGCGATGTGCCATTCGGCTTGCAGGACCTGGGCGAGTTCTCGCTGGGGAGACAAAAACTCCGCCGCGAATTCCTCGTGCGGGGGCAGGTCGGCCAGGCCCATGTCTTCGATCGGATGGCAGTAGGGCCAATGTCCCAGATCGTGCAGCAGGGCGGCCGTCATCAGCACCTCGGCTGAGTGACAATCGACAATCTGCCGAAAACGTTCATCTTTGGCAAGCTGCCACAGATACCGAAGTGCATTGTGAAACACGCCCAGGGCGTGTTCGAAGCGGGTATGCATGGCTCCGGGGTAGATGCGCGAGACCAACCCCAACTGCGAAATCTGCGCGAGCCGGCGAAATTCCACGGTATCGACCAGGGCGCGGACCCGCGGGGTGAACGGCACATCCTGTTCATCGGGAATTCGTACAATTCCCTGGCCGGCATCGAGCCGGGCCAATTCTGGTATGTCCCTGAGTACGTGCTTCATGCCGGCGAGATTGTGCCCTGTGCGACGGGTCAGTTGATTTCAAATTCCCACGACCGCAGTGGGTGCGCTGATGAAAGATTGGCTGTTTCCGCAGCTTGCGCTACGGCCGACGTGGCGGGGCACAGAGCCTGAGTCTCAGTGACCCCGAGATTGGCAGGAGAAGATCCTGCACCAATGCGGCCCGATTATAGGCGGACGAAAATCACTCGGGCAAGCGGCTGCAACCGGCAGCCGTCGCGGGCCTCGCGATTCTCGCAGAGCACCGCTCGGCTGCTGAGCCGAGAACAAACAGGACGGCAGTCGCCATGCGTGCAGCGTCTTGACTCGCGTCTTAGCGCGTGATGATCGGCAATTGATAGGCTGCCGTGGACACCGATTCTCGGGGACTCGCCGGCGTCGGGAACGGAGCCTCGCTGTCGAGCGGTTGCAAAAGCGGCCGACCGGTCGTTTTGGGGGGCTCAGACGAAGACTTGTCGTCCGGAATCCCAAACAGGACCGCCCGCACGGTTTGCAGAAAGCCACTGAGCGTGCCGAATGTCGCGGCGACCGCGCTGGGTTCATAACCGCTGTGCACCATGCAGTCACTGCAGTGCGGGTTGCCGCTCTGGCAACCGTAATTCTCCCACTGAGTCGATTCCATCAACTCCTGGAACGACTGCGTGTAGCCTTCCTGCAGCAGATAGCAGGGCTTCTGCCAGCCGAAGATGTTGTAAGTGGGGTTGCCCCACGGGGTGCATTCGAGTTTCCACTTGCCCTGCAGGAACATCAGGAACAGCGGCGACTGGTTGAATTTCCAGCGGCGCGAAGCCTTTTCCAGCGTGCGGCGGAACAGTTGTACGGTTTTGCGGCGTTTCAGGAAGTGCTCTTGATCGGGGGCTTTTTCGTAACTGTACCCCGGCGACAGCATCATCCCTTCCACTCCCAGTTCGGTCATCGCATCGAAGAACTGGCGGACGCGTTCAGGTTCAGCACCGTCAAACAGCGTTGTGTTGGTGGTGACCCGAAAACCGGCGGCAATCGCTGCCCGGATGGCGCGTTCGGCGATGTCGTAAGTTCCTTCCCGGCAGACGGCATGGTCGTGCTCTTCGCGCAAGCCATCCATGTGAACCGAAAATGAAAAGTACTTCGAGGGCTGGAATCGATGCAGGTGCTTTTCGAGCAGCAGCGCATTCGTGCACATGTACACGTACTTCTTGCGCGCCACGATACCCGCCACGATCTCATCAATCTGGGGGTGCAGCAGTGGCTCACCACCCGGAATTGCCACCATCGGGGCACCGCACTCATCGACGGCACGCAGGCAGTCTTCGACCGAGAGGTTCTTTCGCAGAATGTCGCCGGGATACTGGATCTTGCCGCATCCCGCACACGCGAGGTTGCAGCGAAACAGTGGCTCCAGCATCAAGACCAGTGGATATCGCGTTACGCCGCGCAGCTTTTTGCCCAGCACGTACGTTGCAACAGTCCACATCTGCGAAATGGGAACACCCATTAATGCCTCCCTGCAAAAAGTTATCTGGGTTCGGCCAGCTTGATAGCAGTTTTTCGCTAATTTGTCAGCGTCAATTTGTAAAAACTGCCAAAATTTCCCAACTGCCTCGGGGCGCCGGCACGATCGAGACGCCACCAAGCAGAACACGCCGTCGGGCCAGTGACCCGACGGCGTGTGCAAGAGGCGATCAATCTGACCAGGTTATTTCTTCGAGACGTTGGCGTTTTGCAGCATGCCCACGTAGTCCGAAATGATCCGCAGGATTTCATTATTGTAGCTATTGTCCGCGAACACGACCTTATCCTCGGTGGCCCCGTCTTCGGCGGCCTCGGCCTTATCGCGGGCTTTCTGCTCTTCTTCAATCCGTTCCTTGCGGAGTTCGTCTTCATTCAGCGAAACGGTTTTTCGCTGCTTTCGAGCCAGGTATTTCTCGACATCCTTTTCAATCTTCTGGAAGTCGGGGCTTTCTGAAATCCGCTTGCGACTGTTTTCCTTAAGCGCTGCTGTGATATCCGACGTCACCTGACGGAACCGGGTGTGCGGCACCGAGTCGATATGATCGAACGGCAGGGCGTTATCCAGGAACTGTTCACCCAGGTCCATGTTGTCGAGCAGCGACGGCAGGGCGATATCCGAAGGAACGCCCGTGTTCTGCGTGCTGTCGCCATTCACGCGATAGAACTGGTTGATGGTCAATTTCAGGGCCCCGAGATTCG